>DNXT01000188.1 GCA_003505795.1 Lysobacteraceae bacterium
CCGAGTCCCGGGTCCCGAGTCCCGGCTTCAATCAGTTCCTGAGCGGCTTGCCGGTCTTCAGCATGTGCCCGATGCGGGCCTGGGTCTTCTCCTGCTGGGCCAGCTCGACGAAGTGCTTGCGCTCGAGCCTGAGCAGCCATTCCTCGTCCACCAGCGAGCCGCGGTCCACTTCGCCGCCGCACACCACCGTGGCGATGCGGCTGGCGATCTCGTAGTCGTACTCGCTGATGAAGCGGCCTTCCAGCATGTTGACCAGCAGCATCTTGAAGGTAGCGATGCCGACGTCGCCGGCGACCTGGATGCGGCGCGCCGGCAGCGGCGGGCGGTAGCCGCCCTCGGCCAGCGCGCGCGCCTCGGCCTTGGCGATGTACAACCCCTCGTAGCTGTTGAACACCACCTTGTCGGTGGCGCGCAGCAGGCCCAGCTCCTTGGCGTTGACCGCCGAGTTGGACACCTTGGCCATCGCCACGGTCTCGAAGGTCTTCTTCAGCTCGGCGAACACGTCGCCGCCCGGGCCGGCCGCCTGCGAAGCGCGCACCGCCAGTTCCTTGAGGCCGCCGCCGGCCGGCAGCAGGCCCACCCCGGCCTCGACCAGGCCGATGTAGCTCTCCAGCGCGGCCACGGTCTTGGCGCTGTGCATCTGGAACTCGCAACCGCCGCCCAGGGCGAGGCCGCGCACCGCCGCGACCACCGGCACCAGCGAATACTTGATGCGCTGGCTGGTGGCCTGGAAGTTGGCGACCATCGCCTCGAACGCATCGACCTTGCCGGCCTGCAGCAGGCCGAGCGCGCCGGCCAGGTCGGCGCCGGCGGAGAAGGGCTCCTTGTGCTGCCAGAGCACCAGGCCCTGGAAGTCCTTCTCGGCGCGGCCGACCGCTTCCTGCAGGCCGTCCAGCACCTGGTCGGAGACGGTGTTCATCTTGGTCTTGAAGCTGACCACGGCGATGTCGTCGCCGTCGTGCCACATGCGCAGGCCGTCGTTCTCGAACACGGTCTCGCCCTGCGCGAAGGTCTCGCCCAGCAGCGGATCGGGGAAGCGCTGGCGCTTGTACACCGGCAGCGACGAGCGCGGCAGCTTGGCGTCGCGCGCCGGGCTGTAGCTGCCCTCGGCGGCGTGCACGCCGTCGCGGCCGTCGAACACCCAGTTCGGCAGCGGCGCGCCGCTCATGCTCTTGCCGGCGGCGATGTCGTCGGCGATCCATTGCGCGACCTGCTTCCAGCCGGCGGCCTGCCAGGTCTCGAACGGGCCCAGCGACCAGCCGTAGCCCCAGCGGATCGCCAGGTCCACGTCGCGCGCGGTCTCGGCGATGTCGGCCAGGTGGTAGGCGCTGTAGTGGAACAGGTCGCGGAAGCTCGCCCACAGGAACTGCGCCTGCGGATGCTGGCTCTCGCGCAGCCGGGCGAACTTCTCGGCCGGGTTCCTGATCTTGAGGATCTCGACCACTTCCGGTGCGGCGCCGCGGTCGGCCGGACGGTAGTCCTGCTTCTCCAGGTCCAGCACCACGATGTCCTTGCCGACCTTGCGGAAGATGCCGGCGCCGGCCTTCTGGCCCAGCGCGCGCTTGGCGATCAGCGCATCCAGCCACTTCGGCGCCTTGAAGTAGGCGTGCCACGGATCGTCGGGCAGGGTGTCGCCCATGGTCTTGATCACGTGCGCCATGGTGTCCAGGCCGACCACGTCGGAGGTGCGGTAGGTCGCCGACTTCGGGCGGCCGACCAGCGGGCCGGTCAGGCCGTCGACCTCGTCGAAGCCCAGGCCGAACTGCTGGGTGTGGTGGATGGTCGACAGGATCGAGAACACGCCGATGCGGTTGCCGATGAAGTTCGGGGTGTCCTTGGCGTAGACCACGCCCTTGCCGAGCGTGGTGGTCAGGAAGGTTTCCAGGCCTTCCAGCACCGCCTTGTCGGTGCCCTTGGCCGGGATCAGCTCGGCCAGGTGCATGTAGCGCGGCGGGTTGAAGAAGTGCACGCCGCAGAAGCGGTGGCGCAGTTGCTCGGGCAGCACGTCGGCCAGCTTGTTGATGCCCAGGCCGGAGGTGTTGGAGGCCAGCACCGCGTGCTCGGCCACGAACGGGGCGATCTTCTTGTACAGGTCCTGCTTCCAGTCCATCCGCTCGGCGATGGCCTCGATGATCAGGTCGCAGTCCTTGAGCTGCTCCAGGCCGCCCTCGTAGTTGGCCGGGGTGATCGCCTCGGCCAGCGACTTGCTGGCCAGCGGGGCAGGGCTGAGCTTGCCGAGGTTGGCGATCGCCTTGAGCACGATGCCGTCGGCAGGACCCTCCTTGGCCGGCAGATCGAACAGGACGGTGTCGACACCGGCATTGGTGAGGTGCGCGGCGATCTGCGCGCCCATGACGCCGGCACCGAGCACGGCGGCGCGGCGGACTAGCAGGGGATTGGACATATCGATAAGCCTTTGATGGATAACGACTACGGTTTGGAGGCGGCGAGGAAGCCCGCTTCCGCGAAACGAATCAGTTCGCGCGCCGCGTGGGCGCGGTGGTCGGCCTCGGTGACGCCCGAGGGGCGCTTGATCAGGCCGAAATCGGCCATGGCGTAGGTCAGCGCGCCGGCCAGGAAGTCGAGCCGCCAGTACAGCTCTTCCTTGTTCAGCGCCGGCACGCAGGCGGCGATGGCCTTGCCGAACTCGCGCAGCACGTGGCCGTAGTGGTCGGACAGGAACTTGCGCAGGTTGTCGTTCTTCTCGGCATAGGCGCGGGCGATGACCCGCACGAAGGCGCCGCCGCTCTGGCGGTCCTGGGCCAGCGCCAGGGCCGGCTCGACGAACGCGGCCAGGACCGCGGCCAGTTCGCCGGGATGGTCGCGCCTGGCCGCTTCCAGCTGGTCCATGCGCGCGGCGGTCATCTCGTCCATGCGCCGGCGGAACACCTCGTTGACCAGGTTCTCCTTGGAGCCGAAGTGGTAGTTGACCGCGGCGATGTTGACGTCGGCCTGGCTGGTGACCTGGCGCAGCGAGGTGCCGGCGAAGCCGTGCTGGGCGAACAGCTCCTCGGCCGCGCCCAGGATCCGGTCCTTGGTCGAGAAATGGGCAGGTTTCGACATCTTCGGGGAAGAACTCAATCAAACGATTGTTTGAGTCTAGCGCCGCGCCTAGCGCGGCGTCATTGCGCACTGCAGCATGGTTCAGGATGCGCTGTGCAAAGCGCCCGTCGCCGAGTTAGAATTGTCCATCGCAAGTTAGGCTAAGCCCGCGTTTTGACGCGGGTTTTTTTTCATGTTACTCTCGGGCCTTCAGTGGCCCGCCCAACGGAGAACCCTTCCATGGCGCTGGAGCGCACCCTGTCCATCATCAAGCCCGACGCCGTCGCCAAGAACGTCATCGGCGAAATCTACGCCCGCTTCGAGAAAGCTGGCCTGAAGATCGTGGCCGCCAAGTACAAGCAGCTGTCGCGCCGCGAGGCCGAGGGCTTCTATGCCGTGCACCGCGAGCGCCCGTTCTTCAACGCGCTGGTGGAGTTCATGATCTCCGGCCCGGTGATGATCCAGGCGCTGGAAGGCGAGAACGCCGTGCTCAAGCACCGCGAGCTGCTGGGCGCGACCAATCCGAAGGACGCCGCGCCGGGCACCATCCGCGCCGACTTCGCCGATTCGATCGACGCCAACGCCGCGCACGGTTCGGACTCGGTCGAGAACGCCGCCGTCGAAGTGGCGTATTTCTTCGCCGCCACCGAAGTGGTTTCGCGCTGAGCTGAGCATCCAATCGTGAACGAGGTCGCCAACAATCCTGCCTTGCTCGACGTGCCCGCCGCCGGCGGTGCCGTGCCCAGGCAGAACCTGCTCGACCTCGATCGCGAGGGCCTGGAGCGCTTCTTCGCCGACACCCTCGGCGAAGCGCGCTACCGCGCCCACCAGGTGATGAAGTGGATCCACCACCGCTACGTCACCGACTTCGACCAGATGACCGACCTCGGCAAGGCGCTGCGCGCAAAGCTGCACCGGCACGCCGAGGTGATCGTCCCCAACGTGGTGTTCGACAAGCCTTCCAGCGACGGCACCCACAAGTGGCTGCTGGCGATGGGCGCCGACGGCAAGAACGCGATCGAGACCGTCTACATCCCCGACAAGGGCCGCGGCACGCTGTGCGTGTCCTCGCAGGTCGGCTGCGGCCTGAACTGCACGTTCTGCTCGACCGCGACCCAGGGCTTCAACCGCAACCTGACCACCGCCGAGATCATCGGCCAGGTCTGGGTGGCGGCACGCCACCTCGGCAACGTGCCGCACCAGCAGCGCCGCCTGACCAACGTGGTGATGATGGGCATGGGCGAGCCGCTGATGAACTTCGACAACGTCGTGCGCGCGATGAGCGTGATGCGCGACGACCTGGGCTACGGCCTGGCCAACAAGCGGGTGACGCTGTCGACCTCCGGGCTGGTGCCGATGATCGACCGGCTCTCGAGCGAGAGCGACGTGTCGCTGGCCGTCTCGCTGCATGCGCCCAACGACGCGCTGCGCGAGACCCTGGTCCCGCTCAACAGGAAGTACCCCATCGCCGAGCTGATGGCCTCGTGCGCGCGCTACCTGCGCGCCAACAAGAAGCGCGACTCGGTGACCTTCGAGTACACCCTGATGAAGGGCATCAACGACCAGCCCGAGCATGCGCGCCAGCTGGCCCGGCTGATGCACAAGTTCGACAACGCCGTGCAGGCCAAGGATTCGGGCAAGGTCAACCTGATCCCGTTCAATCCGTTCCCGGGCACGCGCTACGAGCGCTCCGGCGAGGCCGAGATCCGCGCGTTCCAGAAGATCCTGCTCGATTCGCAGGTGCTGACGATGGTGCGCCGTACCCGCGGCGACGACATCGACGCGGCCTGCGGACAGTTGAAGGGGCAGGTGATGGACCGCACCCGCCGGCAGGCAGAATTCCGTCGCACCCTGGAACAAGGGCAGGCCGACCGAGATGCCGCGGCGTGACCTCCAGCTCCTGCTGATCGTCCTCGCCGCACTGGTCCTGGCCAGCTGCGGCACGGGCGGCCGTAACGCCAAGGCCGGCCGGGTAAAAAGCGTCGAGCAGATCGCGCCGCGCTACGACATCCGCGACGATACCGCCACGAAGCAGCGCATGGCCCAGCAGGAAAAGCTGGGGCTGGCGTTCAACCGCATGCAGGGCGGCGACTACGCGGCGGCCGAGCAACTGGTGCGCGAGGTGCTCCGCAAGGAGCCGAAATCGGTCGACGCCTACACCATCCTGGCGGTGATCCAGGGCAGCCGCGGCGACGCGACCGCGGCCGGCGAGAGCTACCGCAGGGCGGCCGAACTGGCGCCCAAGCAGGGCGATGTGCTCAACAACTACGGCGCCTGGCTGTGCGGCAACGGCTATCCGGCCGAGGCGCTGGTCTGGTTCGACCGGGCGATGGCCGACCCGAGGTACGGCAGCCCGGCCGCGGTCCTGGCCAATTCCGGCGGCTGCGCGCTGCAGGTCGGGCAGACCGAGCGCGGCGTGCGCGACCTGCGCAAGGCGCTCGAACTCGACCCGGCCAATGCCTATGCGCTCGAGTCCATGGCCCGGCACGAGTATGCCGGGCACCGCTATTTCGAGGCCCGGGCCTTCTCCGAGCGACGCCTGGCGGCTGCGCCGGCCTCCACATCCGTGTTACAACTCGCTATTCAGATTGAGCAAGGGCTGGGCGACAAGGCTGCCGCCAGCCGATACCAACAGCGGTTGAGCAAGGAGTTTCCTGAGGGAGCGACCGCAAATCCAGGGGCCAATGCATTGTGATCAGTGATTCCAATCCGAACCCTTTCGAGAACGAGAAGGGATGCGGACAGCGTCTGCGCGAAGCTCGTGAAACCGCAGGACTCAGCCTCGATGAAGCCGCCTCCAGGCTGCGCATGCCGATCCAGGTGGTGCGCGCGCTCGAGCAGGAGGACTGGCAGCGCCTGGGCGCGCCGGTGTTCGTGCGCGGCCAGCTGCGCAGTTATGCGCGACTGCTCGGCGTGGACCTGAATCCGCTGCTGCAGCAGGCGCATATCGCGCCGATCGAACCGGTCAAGCTGGTCAGCCACACCCACACCCCGCGCCTGCGCCGGATCATGGAAAGCACCGCGCGCCGCGCGGTCTACGTGGTGATCACCGGCGTGTTCGCGGTCCCGGTCTGGTATGCCACCCGCTCGCATTTCGACGGGGCCGGTCCGAACACCGCGTCGCTGGACGTGGTGCCGACCGCCCCGGCGCCGGCCGACGACGGCGCTGCCGAGCCGCCGGCGTCGCAACCGGCGGAAAGGAACCAGCCGGCGGCTCCGTACATCGCGTCGATGGCGCCGGTGCCGCGCAGCAGTTCCGCTCCCGCTGCGGGCAAGGGACTGAGCCTGCATTTCAACGGCGACAGCTGGGTGCAGATTTCCGCTCCGGACGGGACCTCGATCGAGAAGGCGCTGATCCGTTCCGGCGAGGAGCGCAGCTACCAGCCGGGCGAAGTCGGGCGCGTCGTGCTCGGCAATGCCTCCGCGGTCGAGGTTCAGCAATCCGGCGGTATTGTCGACGTGAAACCCTACCAGCGAGCGAACGTGGCCCGTTTTGCGGTATCCTCGGACGGCTCCGTGGTACCGGCTTCCGAGTGAATCCGGACTGCGGTTTTTTCATTTATCCATTTTCTTTGAGGCTCCGCGTCGGTTGATGGCGGAGCGAGAGTACGCATGGCGATCGACGATCTACTCGACGAACACGAACAGGGCGAACGGGTTCGTTCCTGGTTGAGGAAGAATGGTGCCGGCCTGGTGGGGGGCGTCTGCGTGGGCCTGGCGCTGATCCTGGGCTGGCAGTGGTGGCAGAAGAACCACAACGACGAACTGGCCGCCGCCAATTCCCGCTACGCCGAACTGGCCCGCAGCATTGACGCCAAGGACCTGGACAAGGCCGCCAAGGCGCTGGCCGAGCTCGAAGGCGGCAAGACCGGCGTCTATACCGAACTGGCCGCGCTGCGCCTGGCCAAGGCCCAGGCCGACGAAGGCAAGAACGACGACGCGATCAAGACCCTGCGCAGCGTTTCCGCCGGCGGCGAATTCAAGTCGATCATCGAGCGCCGCCTCGCGCGCCTGCTGATCGAGACCGGCAAGCCCGACGAGGCGCTCAAGGCGCTCGGCGACGCGCAGGACGGCGAAAGCCTGGAAGTGCGGGGCGATGCGCTGTTCGCGCAGGGCAAGCGCGACGAAGCGCGCGACGTCTACGCCAAGGCGCTGACGACGGTGGACGTGGCTTCGCCGCAGCGCAGGCTGCTTGAAACCAAGCTGATGGATGTCGGCGGCAAGGTGCCGGATCCGGCGGAGTCGATTTAATGAAGCAGGTGGTCATGTTCAAACGTATCGCAGCGGTGCTGCTGATGGGCGCGGCGCTTTCGGGTTGCAGCACCGTCAAGGGCTGGTTCGCCGGCAAGGACGCCGAGGCCAAGAAGGCGCAGGAGCCGGCCGAGCTGGTGGACTTCGAGCCTTCGGTCAAGGTGCAGAAGATCTGGTCGACCGGCGTCGGCAAGGGCGAGGACCGGATCGGCGTGCGCCAGCGTCCGGCGGTCGCCGACGGCAAGGTGTACGCCGCGGCCGCGTCCGGCTCGGTCTACGCGCTGGACCTGCAGACCGGCAGGAAGATCTGGGAGTACGAGGCCAAGAAGGAGCGCAAGGCGCGCCTGGCCCAGGCCGACGACGTGCCGAGCCAGGTCGAGAGCGAGTCCAAGGAAGGCCTGTCCAAGGAAGAGAAGGCCTCGCGCAAGGAACGCCTGCGCAACGAGAAGCAGCAGCGCAAGGAGCGCAAGGCGCTGGCCAAGAAGCGCCCGTTGCCGCGTTTCGCCGGTGGTCCCGGCGTCGGCGAGGGACTGGTGGTCATCGGCTCGCTCGACGGCGAAGTGATCGCGCTGGATGCCGATAGCGGCGCCGAGAAGTGGCGCGCCCAGGTGTCCAACGAGATCATCGCCGCTCCGGCGATCGCGCAGAACCTGGTGTTCGTGCGCGGCAACGACGGCCGCTTGACCGCGTTCGACGCCGCCAGCGGCGAGCGCCGCTGGTTCCACGAGCAGGACGGCCCGACCCTGACCGTGCGCGGCAACGCGCCGGTCGTGGCAGGCCCGGGCGTGGTGTTCGTGGGCAACGACGACGGCACGCTGACCGCGCTGGCGATGCAGGACGGCCGTCCGCTGTGGACCCAGATGATCGGCGCGCCGGAAGGCCGTACCGAGCTGGAACGCATGTCCGACGTCGACGGCGCGCCGGTGCTGGAAGGCAGCACGCTGTACGCGACCAGCTACAAGAACGAAACCCTGGCCATCGAGGGTCCGAGCGGGCGTCCGCTGTGGAGCCGCGATCACGGCGGCGCCGGCGGCGTCGGCGTGTCCTCCAGCAACGTGGTGGTGTCCGACAACGCCGGTTCGGTGTGGGGCCTGGACAAGAACAGCGGCGCGGCGATGTGGTCGCAGGCCGCTCTGGCCCGCCGTTCGTTGACCGGCGTCGCCATCCAGGGCGACTATGCCGTGGTCGGCGACTACAAGGGCTACCTGCACTGGCTGCGCCTGAGCGATGGGCAGCTGGCGGCGCGCGCCCGTGCCGGTCGCGACACCCTGGCCGCCACGCCGGTGGTCGCCGACGGAATACTGCTGGTGGAAAACACCGACGGTGATCTGACCGCCTTCCGGCTGGCTGAATAAGGAACGATTGCGATGCTGCCTCTGGTCGCCCTGGTTGGACGGCCGAATGTCGGCAAGTCCACGCTCTTCAATGCGCTGACCCGTAGCCGGGACGCGCTGGTCCACGACCAGCCTGGAGTCACGCGCGACCGCAACTACGGCGTGTGCCGCCTGGACGAGGCCGCGCCGTTCATCGTCGTCGACACCGGCGGCATCGCCGGCGACGAGGAAGGCCTGGCCGGCGCG
>DNXT01000497.1:0-404 GCA_003505795.1 Lysobacteraceae bacterium
AGGGGGTATCTTTGACTACGACGCCAAGAAAGAGCGTCTCGAGGAAGTAAGCCGGGAGCTGGAAAGCCCCGACATCTGGAACAACCCCGAATACGCCCAGACCCTCGGCCGCGAGCGCTCGCTGCTGGACAAGACCGTGGGCGGCATCTCCTCGGTGCTGGACGGCCTGGCCGAAGCCGGCGACCTGCTGGAACTGGCCGAGGGCGAGCAGGACGAGGACACCGCGCTGGCGGTGGTCGCCGACCTGGACAAGTACCAGGCGCAGGTCGAGAAGCTGGAGTTCCAGCGCATGTTCTCCGGGCAGATGGACGGCGCCAACGCCTTCGTCGACATCCAGGCCGGCGCCGGCGGCACCGAGGCCCAGGACTGGGCCGAGATCCTGCTGCGCATGTACCTGCGCTGGG
>DNXT01000497.1:584-25895 GCA_003505795.1 Lysobacteraceae bacterium
TGCGCATGTACCTGCGCTGGGCCGAGGGCCGCGGCTGGAAGACCGAGCTGCTGGAGGTGTCCGGCGGCGAAGTGGCGGGCATCAAGTCGGCCACGTTCCGGGTCGAGGGCGACTTCGCCTACGGCTGGCTGAAGACCGAGATCGGCGTGCACCGGCTGGTGCGCAAGTCGCCGTTCGACTCGGACAACCGCCGCCACACCAGCTTCACCTCGGTGTTCGTGTCGCCGGAAGTCGACGACAACATCGACATCCAGATCAACCCGGCCGACCTCAGGACCGATGTCTACCGCTCCTCCGGCGCCGGCGGCCAGCACGTCAACAAGACCGAGTCGGCGGTGCGCATCACCCACGTGCCGTCCGGTGTGGTGGTGGCCTGCCAGACCGAGCGCAGCCAGCACGCCAACCGCGACCGCGCGATGAAGATGCTGGCGGCCAAGCTGTACGAGCTGGAGATCCAGAAGCGCAACGCCGAGAAGGACGCGGTGGAAGCCACCAAGTCCGACATCGGCTGGGGCAGCCAGATCCGCAACTACGTGCTCGACCAGAGCCGGATCAAGGACCTGCGCACCGGCATCGAGCGCAGCGACACCCAGAAGGTGCTCGACGGCGACCTGGACGAGTTCGTCGAGGCCAGCCTCAAGGCCGGCCTGGCGGCGGGCTCCAAGCGCGTAGACGCCTGAAAGCCGGGATTCGGGATTGGAGATTGGGGATTCGTAGAAGCAGGACGGATCCGCAGCCTTCCCGAATTCCCAATCCCGAATCTCTAATCCGAATCCCGAATCCCCACGCCATGACCGACCAGACCGCCGCACCGCAGACTCCCGCCGACGAGAACAGCCTCATCGCCGAGCGTCGCGCCAAACTCGCGGCGCTGCGCGGGCAGGGCGTCGCCTACCCGAACGACTTCAAGCGCGAGCAGTTCGCCGGCGACCTGCAGGCCGAGTTCGCCGACGCCGAAACCTGGACCGCCGAAGCGCTGGAAGGCAGCGACCGCCAGGTGAAGCTGGCCGGCCGGCTGATGGCCAAGCGCATCATGGGCAAGGCCAGCTTCGCCCAGATCCAGGACGAGTCGGGCCGGATCCAGCTGTTCCTGCAGGGCAACGCGCTCGGCGACGTCTACGCCGCGTTCAAGGGCTGGGACGTGGGCGACATCGTCGCGGTCGAGGGCGGGCTGACCCGCACCCGCACCGGCGAGCTGTCGGTCAAGGCCACCGCCCTGCGCCTGCTGACCAAGTCGCTGCGGCCGTTGCCGGACAAGTGGCACGGGCTGTCGGACGTGGAGCAGCGCTACCGCCAGCGCTACGTCGACCTGATCGTCACCCCGGAGGCGCGCGAGGTGTTCATCAAGCGCAGCAAGATCATCCGTGCGATCCGCTCGTGGCTGGACGCGCGCCGCTTCCTGGAAGTGGAGACGCCGATGATGCACTACATCCCCGGCGGCGCCACCGCCAAGCCGTTCGTCACCCACCACAACGCGCTGGACCTGCAGCTGTACCTGCGGGTGGCGCCGGAGCTGTACCTCAAGCGGCTGGTGGTCGGCGGCCTGGAGCGCGTGTACGAGATCAACCGCAACTTCCGCAACGAAGGCGTGTCGACCCGCCACAATCCCGAGTTCACCATGCTCGAGCTGTACGAGGCCTACGCCACGTACCACGAGGTGATGGACCTGACCGAGAACGTGATCCGCGATACCGCGCAGGCGGTGCTGGGCACCACCGAGCTCGAGTGGGACGGCGCGAAGATCGACCTGGGGCCGAAGTTCCGCCGCTGGCGCATGGACGAGGCGGTAAGGCACCACAACCCGCAGATCAGCGCCGCCGACTGCACCGACCGCGACGCGCTGCTGCGCCACTGCGAGCGGCTGAAGATCAAGGCCAAGCCGTCCTGGGGCTGGGGCAAGCTGCTGCTGGAGATCTTCGAGGCCACGGTCGAGCACACCCTGGTGCAGCCGACCTTCATCACCGACCACCCGGTCGAGGTCTCGCCGCTGGCGCGCGCCAGCGACACCGAGCCGGGCTACACCGACCGCTTCGAGCTGTTCGTCAACGGCAAGGAACTGGCCAACGGCTTCTCCGAGCTCAACGATCCGGAGGACCAGGCGGCACGCTTCCAGAAGCAGGTCGAGGCCAAGGAAGGCGGCGACGACGAGGCCATGCACTTCGATACCGACTACATCCGTGCGCTGGAGTACGGCATGGCGCCGACCGGCGGCCTGGGCATCGGCATCGACCGGCTGGTGATGCTGCTGACCGGCAGCACCTCGATCCGCGACGTGCTGCTGTTCCCGTACATGCGCCCGGAAGGCTGAGGCGGCGCTGTACCGGCGGCCGGTTTCCTGCCTATTCTTGAGGGGCGACCGGCCGAGCCGGTCGCGGCCGGACCGCCGTCGGCGCCGGTCGCGGGCGTTTTTCCCGTTCCCCGAGGAAAGAGGAGCAGCGCACATGCAGGATGTCGCCGGACACAGCGCGGGAGTATCGTCTCCGCGTATCCATCACGCTTGGCTCGAAAAGGCGGACGCGGGCTTGAACATCGTCATCGTGGACGACCAGACCTCGGCGCGGACCATGCTGCGCCACGTGATCGAGGACATCGCGCCGGAACTGAAGGTCCATGATTTCGGCGATCCGCTCGGCGCGCTGGCCTGGTGCGAGGCCGGGCACGTGGACCTGGTGCTGCTGGACTACCGCATGCCGGGCATGGACGGGCTCGAATTCGCCCGGCGCCTGCGCCGCCTGCCCAGCCATCGCGACATCCCGATCATCCTGATCACCGTGGTCGGCGACGAGCCGATCCGCCAGGCCGCGCTGGAAGCGGGGGTCATCGACTTCCTGGTCAAGCCGATCCGCCCGCGCGAACTGCGTGCCCGCTGCAGCAACCTGCTGCAGCTGCGCCAGCAGAGCGAGAGCATCAAGCAGCGGGCGCTGTCGCTGGAACAGCGGCTGCTGGCGAGCATGAACGAGGTCGAGGAGCGCGAGCGCGAGACTCTGTCGCGGCTGGCGCGGGCGATCGAGTACCGCGACGCCGGCACCAGCGCCTACCTGGAGCGCATGGCGCACATCGCCGGCCTGATCGCCGAGCAGCTCGGCCTGTCCGGGGACGAGGTGCGGATCATCGAGATGGCCGCGCCGCTGCACGACATGGGCAAGATCGCGATTCCCGATTCGGTGCTGCTCAAGCAGGGCAAGCTGAACGAGGAGGAGCAGGAGATCATGCGCCGGCATCCGCGGATCGGCTACGAGCTGCTCAGCGGCAGCCAGAACCGCTTCATCCAGGTCGGCGCGCTGATCGCGCTGCGCCACCACGAGCGCTACGACGGCAGCGGCTACCCGGACGGGCTGATCGGCGAGGCGATCCCGCTGGAGGCGCGCATCGTCGCCGTCGCCGACGTGCTCGACGCCTTGCTGTCGCCGCGCCCGTACAAGGAGGCGTGGACGATGGACGCGGCGCTGGCCTACCTGTATGCCCAGCGCGGCCGCCTGTTCGACCCGCGCTGCGTGGATGCGCTGATGCGCGCGCGGGTCCAGCTGGAGCAGATCTGCGAGAAGTTCTCCACCGCATCGGCCCGGCCGGGGGCGTGACGGTGGCGACGACGGGGCAGGGTTGGGTAAGGCAGCGTCTGGCGAACCGGCCGGACAGCGAGCACGCGCAGAACCTGATCCGCATCGTCATCACCGCGCTGTTCATCGGCTACCTGGGCTGGCGCTACCTGGAGGACCACGGCGACACGCTGCTGGCGACCTGGCTGATCCTGATGTTCGAGCTGGCCGTGTCGGCCGGTCTGCTGGTCGCGATCCTGCTGCGGCCGGGCGTTTCGCACGTGCGCCGCTGCATCGGCATGCTCACCGACTACGGCTGCATGGGCGCGATCATGGCGATCCAGGGCGAGCCGGCCGCGCCGCTGTACGCGGTGTGCCTGTGGGTGACGATCGGCAACGGCATGCGCTACGGCAGCACCTACCTGCGCGCGGCGACCGCGCTGGGATGCCTGTGCTTCCTGACCCCGATCCTGCTGTCCTCGTACTGGCAGGCCAACCCCTACCTGGCCTGGGGCCTGCTGCTCGGGCTGGCGGCGGTGCCGCTGTACTTCGACTCGCTGCTGCACGCGCTGACCCGGGCGGTGAGCGATGCGCGCCACGCCAACGAGGCCAAGAGCCGGTTCCTGGCCAACATGAGCCACGAGTTCCGCACCCCGCTCAACGGCCTGTCGGGCATGACCGAGGTACTGGCGACCACGCCGCTGGACAGCGAGCAGCGCGAGTGCCTGAGCACCATCCAGGCCTCGGCGCGCAGCCTGCTGTCGCTGGTGGAGGAGGTGCTGGACATCTCCGCGATCGAGGCCGGCAAGGTCCGCATCGACAAGGAGGACTTCTCGCTGCGCGAGGTGCTGGACGCGATCGGCCTGATCCTGCTGCCGCAGGCGCGCGGCAAGTCGCTGGACTACCGGGTGCAGGTCGGCGCCGACGTGCCGGACCGGCTATGCGGCGACACCGGGCACCTGCGCCAGATCCTGCTGAACCTGGCCGGCAACGCGGTCAAGTTCACCGAGCAGGGCCACGTCGAGCTTCGCGTATCGGTCGCGGCCGGTGCGCGCGAGCGCATCCTGGTGCGCTTCGAGATCGCCGACAGCGGCATCGGGGTTCCCGCCGACATGCGCGCGCGCCTGTTCGACGCGTTCGAGCAGGCCGATGTCGGGCTGGCGCGGCGCTACGAGGGCACCGGCCTGGGGACCACCATCGCCAAGGGCCTGGTCGAAGCGATGGGCGGGCGGATCGGCTTCGAGGACAACCGCCCGCGCGGCAGCGTGTTCTGGTTCGAGCTGCCGTTCGAGGCCGGCACCCCGGCCTCGGTGATGGCCGCGCGGCAGGGCGGCGAGGCCGCCGAAACCGCTTCCAACGTCATCGCCTTCTCCAATCCGTTCCTGCGCCACCGCGCGCGCGTGCGCAGCATGCGGATCCTGGTCGCCGACGACCACGAGGCCAACCGGATGGTGCTGCAGCGGCTGCTGGAGAAGGCCGGGCACAAGGTGTTCTGCGTCAACGGCGCCGAGCAGGTGCTGGACCTGCTGGCGGACACCGACTTCGATGCGGTGATCGTCGACCTGCACATGCCCGGCATGAGCGGGCTGGACATGCTCAAGCAGTTGCGGGTGATGCAGGCCGGCGGCATGGCGTACACGCCGGTGATGGTGCTGAGCGCGGACGTGACCACCGATTCGATCCGGCGCTGCGAGCAGGCCGGCGCGCATGCGTTCCTGGCCAAGCCGGTGATGGCGGTCAAGCTGCTGGATACGCTCGCCGAGATCGCCGCCAACGGGCGCGCCGCGCCTCGCGGCAGCGTGGTGGTGCAGGCCGCGCCCCGCCACGACGGCGTGCTCGACCCGGGCGTGCTCGACGAACTGGCCGAGCTGGGCATGGGCGAGGGCTTCGAGCAGCAGTTCATCCGCCAGTGCCTGAGCGATGCCGAAGGCTGCATGACCGGCATGCTCGACGCCGGCCAGGCCGGCCAGTGGGAGCGCCTGCGCGAACATGCGCATGCCATCCGTGGCGTGGCAAGCAACCTGGGACTGGTACGGGTGGCGGCCGGCGGCGGCGAGCTGATGCAGATGGCCGACTGGCAGCTGAACGGCGAGTGGAAGCAGCGTCTTTCCGGCCTGCGCGAGCAGTTGCAGCAGGGAAAGGCGGCACTCGACGATCGCCTCGCCATCCGCCGGAAGCGCGACGACGAGTGCTCCCCCCGTACCTGACCGGCGTCAGCCGAGGTCGGCGCCGACGCGGCGGCCCTGCGCCCGGACCAGCCGGTCCATCGTGCGCAGCGACTTCTCGCCCAGCTGCATCGCCGTGTCCACCCAGATCTCGGTGATGCGCATCATCTCCTCCAGCGGCACGGCGCCCGCCACCTCGCGGACCTGCTGCATCGCGGCCCAGGCGTGCGGGATGCGCCGGCTGTCGCGGATCACCTGCTCGACCGCCGCCACGCCCTGGCCGCGCGGCACCACCACGTCCACCAGGCCCATCGCCTTGAGCTGCTCGGCGCTGTAGAGGTTGCCCTCGAGCATGATCTTCTCGGCCAGCCGCGCACTGACGCGCTGGCACATGAACGAGTAGGCGCCCATGCCCGGGAACAGGTCGAACAGCACCTCCGGCAGGCCCATCATCGCGCCTTCCTCGGCGACGATGGTGTGGCAGCTGAGCGCCGCCTCGAAGCCGCCACCCAGGGCATTGCCCTGGACCAGCGCGATGCTGTGCGCGCGTGCGCCGAGCCCGGCATGGAAGGCGTGCACGCCGCGCACGCAGCGCTGCGCATAGTCGAGCAGGCGCTCGCGGTCGCCGGCGCGGATCAGCTGGCAGAACAGCTCCAGGTCGCCGCCGAGGTTGAACACGTCGCTGTCCGAAGCGAGCACGACGTGCGGCGAGAGGGCGCCGGCGTCGAGCAGCCGCCGGCCCAGCTCCTGCTGGTAGCCGACGATGTCGTCGACCAGGCGCGAAGCGAAGCACGCGCGCCCGGGCTGCTCGACCAGGTTGGCGTGCATGTGGATCCAGTAGACGTTCCGCTGCGGCTCCTCGGTGATGCGCAGGGTCGGGCGGGTGCCGGGGCGGGTAAGCGGGTGGACTGCAGACATGTGAATTCTCCGTAATGACCGTCCGGCCGGCCGCATTGCGGACGAAGAAAGGAAGTGAGAGAGGGAGCGCGCCGACATCCGAATCTATGCGCGCAAAATCGGACGCCCGCAAGGCCTTGCGGCGTTGCGGGCGTCGGAGGCGGGGCGGTCCCCCTTCACGGCGGCGATACGACTATGCCGCAGGCGCGTCTCGCAGTTCGCGACGCAGGATCTTGCCGACGTTGGTCTTGGGCAGTTCCTTGCGGAACTCGACGATCCGGGGGTGCTTGTAGCCGGTCAGGTTGGCGCGGGCGTAGGCCTTCACGTCGTCGGCGGTCAGGTCCGGGTCCTTCTTCACGATCACCACCTTCACCACCTCGCCGGAGCGCTCGTCCGGCACGCCGACCGCGGCCACCTCGAGCACGCCCGGCATCGCCGCGATCACGTCCTCGATCTCGTTGGGGTACACGTTGAAGCCGGACACCAGGATCATGTCCTTCTTGCGGTCGACGATGTAGAAGAACCCCTGCTCGTCCATCCGCGCGATGTCGCCGGTGTGCAGCCAGCCCTCGGCGTCCATCACCTTGGCGGTCTCCTCCGGGCGCTGCCAGTAGCCCTTCATCACCTGCGGGCCCTTGATGCACAGCTCGCCGACCTCGCCGACCGCCAGCTGGTTGCCGGCGTCGTCCTTGATGCAGGCGTCGGTGGAGGGGATCGGCAGGCCGATCGCGCCGTTGTATTCCTTCAGGTCGAGCGGGTTGATGCAGGCCGCCGGCGAGGTCTCGGTCAGGCCGTAGGCCTCGACCAGGGTGATGCCGGTGACCTTCTTCCAGCGCTCGGCCACCGAACGCTGCACCGCCATGCCGCCGCCCAGGGTCATCTTCAGCGCCGAGAAGTCGATCTGGTCGAAGCCGGGGGTGTTGAGCAGGCCGTTGAACAGGGTGTTGACGCCGGTGATGGCGGTGAAGCGGCTGCCCTTGAGCTCCTTGACGAAGCCGGGCATGTCGCGCGGATTGCTGATCAGGTGGTTGCAGCCGCCGAGCTTCATGAACACCAGCCCGTTCGCGGTCAGCGCGAAGATGTGGTACAGCGGCAGTGCGGTGATCACCACCTCGTTGCCTTCCTCCAGCTTGCCGGTCGCGGCGATCCACTGGTGCGCCTGCTGCATGTTGGCGACCAGGTTGCGGTGGGTCAGCATCGCGCCCTTGGCCACCCCGGTGGTGCCGCCGGTGTACTGCAGGAAGGCGATGTCGTCGCTCTCGATCTCCAGCGCCGGCAACGAATGCTTGCGGCCCAGCGCCAGCGCCTCGCGGAAGCGGATCGCGCCCGGGATGCGGTACTCGGGTACCAGCTTCTTGACGTACTTGACGACGAAGTTGACCAGCGCTCCCTTGGGGAAGCCGAGCATGTCGCCCAGGCCGGTGGTGATCACCTGCTTGACCGGCGTGTCGGCGATCACCTGCTGCACGGTGTTGCCGAAGTTGTCGATCGCCACCAGCACGCTGGCGCCGGCATCGACCAGCTGGTGCTTGAGCTCGCGCGCGGTGTACAGCGGGTTGACGTTCACCACGGTCAGGCCGGCGCGCAGGATGCCGAAGGTGGCGACCGGGTACTGCAGGCAGTTGGGCATCATCAGGGCGACGCGGTCGCCCTTCTTGAGCTTCAGCTCGCCCAGCAGGTAGGCGGCGAACTGGGTGGCGAGCTCGTCGGCCTGGCCGTAGCTGAGGGTCTTGCCGAAGCTGGAGTAGGCCGGGCGGTCACGGAACTTGGCGACGGACGTGGCGAAGACGTCCGCGATGGTGCGGAACTCGTCGACGTTGATTTCGGCAGGCACACCCGCCGGATAGCTTTGCAACCAAGGACGCGCCTGACTCATTTGGCCCCCCTCCAGGGATTGATGTGTTGGCCGCCGGCAGTGATCTGCGGCGCTGTAGATGGCAGGATACCGTTCCGCATGGAAAAGGCGAAGGGATTGTGAAAGAACGAAGGGCGATGGCGCGGTTTTTGCTGCTGCTGGTGGCGTGTTCCCTGCTTTTGGGGGCATGTCGGCGCGAGCCGCCGGAGCAGCGGCTGCGCGCCCGGGTCGAGGCGATGCGTGACGCGCTGCAGCAGCGCAAGCCCGCGGATTTCATGGCCGCGGTCGCCGCCGACTTCGTCGGCAACGACGGCCTGGACCGGGCGGCGTTGCAGCGGATGCTGCAGCTGCAGGTGCTGGGCAACGCCTCCATCGGCGCCACCCTGGGGCCGATGGAGGTGCAGATGCACGGCGACCGGGCAACGGTGGCGTTCGACGCGCTGCTGACCGGCGCCGGCGCGGGGCGCCTGCTGCCCGAGCGAGCGCAGGCCTACCGGGTGGTCAGCGGCTGGCGCGAGGAGGACGGCGAGTGGCGGCTGTACCGCGCCGAGTGGAGCGGCGTCTCGGAGCGCTGACTGCAACGTGCCTTGTGGAGGGGCTTCCGGCCCCGACCGGCTCTGCCGGCAGAGCCGGACAGGGCCGGAAGCTCCTCCCACATCCGTCAATCCGCCCCGGCCCGATCCAGCGCGGCAATGACGAGCTGGCGCGCCGAGGTGCCGCCGATGGTCCTGCCCATGACCGACTTGTTGATCGCCAGTGCGCTGCGCAGGCGTGGCGTGTCGGCCTCGGGTTTCCCGAGCTTCTCCCATTTCAGGAAGGCGTTGAGGTCGGCGTTGAAGGTGTTGAGGTAGGAAGGCTCGGAGAACACGCTGTCGTCCGAGCCCTGGGTGAAGTAGCCGTCGATGACCTCGGCGGCGCTCTCCAGCAGGGCGCCGCCGGCGGCCTTGTCCTCCAGTACCCGTATCAGCGCGGCCGATACCGAGCGATGGTCCTGCGGCCTGTCGGCGCGCGAGAGCACGTCCCGGAGCAGGTCGATCACCACCATCAGGAAAAGGAAGCGGGTCTGCCGCCGCGACGGCTTGGCCGCGCCGCGGCCGAAGCCCAGCTCGGCGGTGGCCTGCTGCAGCAGGTAGGCCGCGTACAGGTCGGTGGCGCCGAACGGGCCGCCGTCGCTGTCGGCGCCGTTGACGATGCGCTTGAACACCGAGCCGTCGGGCAGGAACGGCGGGTTCTTGCCGAACGCGGTGCCGGCCTCGCCGAGCCAGCCGGCGCCGTACACCTTGACCAGGTCGGCGGCGTTGGCGTGGCGCTCGAACTGGCGCGCGCCGGGATTGGTGTTCTGCAGCGCCTTCTGCGAGTCCCAGCCGCCGCGCTGGATCTCCAGGTACAGCCCGTAGCGCCCGGCCAGTTCGTGCTGCCAGGTGCGGAAGTCGCCGGTGAGGGCCAGGAAGTCCTTCTCGCGGATGGCGTTCTGGCTGTTGGTGTAGCGGGTGATGGCCTGCAGCAGGGTCTCGCCGCTGGTGCCGACCTTGACCACCTTGGCCACCACCACGCCCTGGGCGGCGCGCTTCTTCCACGCCTCGATCTCGGGATTGACCCCGGTGCCGCCGGCGTTGAGCTTGTTGTGGAACACCTCCCAGATCGTGCGCGTGGTCTGGCAGCCGTTGACGATGTACGGCTCCTCCAGCACCACCTTGCCATCCTGCAGGCGGTAGTCGTGCACGACCACGGTGATGCCGTTGTTGTACAGCCCGAAGCGCTCGGGCGCGTCGCGCAGGGTGGCCTGCATGGCCTTGTTGACCTTGCCGCGGCCGCCGAGGAAGCGGCGCACGTTCTTCTCGTAGATGCGGTCCAGGTCGCCGGTGCGGTCGCGGTAGCGGCGCAGGAAGCCGTACAGGTCCTGCAGCCCGACCGGGCCGACCAGCAGGTCGTCGCCGGAGGGCGTCAGGCGGGCGTCCAGCTCCACCGCCAGGCGGGTCGCGGGGGAGGTGTGGATTTCCTGCAGGCGCGCGTGGATGGTCTCGATCGAGATCGCCTCGACGTCGAAGATCGGGCCCAGCCGCGCCGTGCCCATCGCGCGCAGGTCGCCCAGCACGCGCCGGTGCTCCTCGTCCAGCGCGTATTCGGTGGCGTAGACCAGGACGATGCGGTCGCCGGGACCGGCGCCGTTGCGGAAGTTGCCGAGCCGCTCCAGCAGGCCCTCGGCCAGCGAGTTCAGGCGCGGACGGCGGCCGTCGAGGGTGTCGATCACCTTCTGGCCCTCGATCAGCAGCGTGCCGTTGCCGGCGAAGGCGGTGCCGTACTTGCTCTGCACCAGGTACCAGGTATGCCCGGACACGGCGGAGTCGTCGGACATTTCCTCCGGCCCGGTGTCGAGCACGGCCACGTCGATGCCGCCGTCGCCGGAGCCGTCGCAATGGATGAAGTCGGCGGCGTTCTCGGCCACGTCCAGCCATTGCGTGACCAGCTTGAGCGCGAAGCGTCGGCCCAGCTCCACGCTGGACGGGGTGCCGGCCTTGACGCTTTCCAGCCACGAATCGCGGAAGGCTTCCAGGCCGACCGGTGAATCCCCTGCCATGATGCTGCCCCCTGTGTGCGAACCGGGGCACTATCGCAGAGGCGGGCAGGGACTGCCAGACAGCCTGCTTTTCGCAGGAGCGGCTTCGGCCGCGATGAGGCTCTGCCGGTAGAACTCTATCGAGGCCGAAGCCGCTCCTACGACAGCAACGGCGGCTAGGCCGCCTTCTTCGCCGCCAGCTGGCGCAGCACGTACTGCAGCAGGCCGCCGTGCTTGAAGTACTCCACTTCCTTCGGGGTCAGCAGCAGCACCTTGACCTGGAACTGCTTGACGCTGCCGTCGGCCTTGCGCGCGTCGACCGTGGCGCGCTTGCTGGCGCCGTCCTGCAGGCCGGTGATGTCGAGCACCTCCGAGCCGTCCAGGCCCAGCGTCTGCGCGTTCTCGTTCTCCAGGAACTGCAGCGGCAGCACGCCCATGCCGACCAGGTTGGAGCGGTGGATGCGCTCGAAGCTCTCGGCGATCACCGCCTTGACCCCGAGCAGGTTGGTGCCCTTGGCCGCCCAGTCGCGCGAGGAGCCGGTGCCGTATTCCTTGCCGGCGATCACCACCAGCGGCACGCCGTCGGCCTTGTACTTCATCGCCGCGTCGTAGATCGCCAGCTTCTGCGGCTGGCCGCCGCCGGGCGGGTAGTACAGGGTGTTGCCGCCTTCCTCGCCGCCGAACATCAGGTTCTTGATGCGGATGTTGGCGAAGGTGCCGCGCACCATCACGTCGTCGTTGCCGCGGCGCGAGCCGTAGCTGTTGAAGTCGGCCGGCTGCACGCCGCGCTCCTGCAGGAAGCGGCCGGCCGGGGAGTCCTTCTTGATGTTGCCGGCCGGGGAGATGTGGTCGGTGGTGATCGAGTCGCCGAACAGGCCCATCACCCGCGCGCCGTGCACGTCCTCGACGTGGCCGACCTGCATGGTCATGCCGTCGAAGTAGGGCGGGTTCTTGATGTAGGTCGAGCCGGCGTCCCACTCGTACAGGTCGCCGTCGGGCGAGGCGATGGTGTTCCAGCGGCTGTCGCCCTTGAACACGTCGGCATAGTTCTGCTTGAACATCTCCGGGCCGATGGTGGCGGCGATGACGTCGCCGATCTCCTTGTTGCTCGGCCAGATGTCGCGCAGGAACACCGGCTGGCCGTCGCTGCCGGTGCCGAGCGGCTCGCGGGTCAGGTCGATGTCGGTGGTGCCGGCGATGGCGTAGGCGACCACCAGCGGCGGGCTGGCCAGGTAGTTCATCTTGACCTCGGGGTGCACGCGGCCCTCGAAGTTGCGGTTGCCCGACAGCACCGAGGCCACCACCAGGTCGCCGGCGGCGATGCCGGCGCTGACCTCGGTCGGCAGCGGGCCGGAGTTGCCGATGCAGGTGGTGCAGCCGTAGCCGACCACGTAGAAGCCGATCTTCTCCAGCTCGGCCAGCACGCCGGCCTTTTCCAGGTAGTCGGTGACCACGCGCGAGCCCGGGCCGAGCGAGGTCTTGACCCAGGGCTTGCGGTCGAGCCCCCTGGCGGCGGCGTTGCGGGCGAGCAGGCCGGCGCCGATCATCACCGCCGGGTTGGAGGTGTTGGTGCACGAGGTGATCGCCGCGATCACCACCGCGCCGTCCTTGAGGCGGAGCTTGCGGCCGTCGATCTCGATGTCGGCCTGGCCCTTGGCCAGTTGCTCGTTGCCGACCGCGGCGCCGCCGCCCTCGGCGATGAAGTCGGCGACCGCACCGTTGCGCTGGTCGCGGTTGGCGGTCAGCCCGGCCAGGCCTTCGCGGTAGTTCTTCTGCACGTCCTCCAGCAATACGCGGTCCTGCGGGCGCTTGGGCCCGGCCAGCGACGGCCTGACCTCGCCCATGTCCAGCTCCAGCGTGGCGCTGTAGCTGGCATGCGCGCTGCCCGGCTCGTGCCACAGGCCCTGGGCCTTGGCGTAGGCCTCGACCAGGGCGATCTGCTCCTCGCCGCGGCCGGACAGGCGCAGGTAGGTCAGCGATTCGGCGTCGATCGGGAAGATGCCGCAGGTGGCGCCGTACTCGGGGGCCATGTTGCCGATGGTGGCGCGGTCGGCCAGCGGCAGGTGCTGCAGGCCGTCGCCGTAGAACTCGACGAACTTGCCGACCACGCCGAACTTGCGCAGCATCTGGGTGACGGTCAGTACCAGGTCGGTGGCGGTGGCGCCCTCGGGCAGCTTGCCGGTCAGCTTGAAGCCGACCACCTGCGGGATCAGCATCGACGAGGGCTGGCCGAGCATCGCGGCCTCGGCCTCGATGCCGCCCACGCCCCAGCCGAGCACGCCGATGCCGTTGATCATGGTGGTGTGCGAGTCGGTGCCGAACACCGTGTCGGGATAGGCGATGGCCTGGCCGTCCACGCTCTTGGTCATCACCACGCGGGCCAGGTTCTCCAGGTTGACCTGGTGCACGATGCCGGTGTTCGGCGGCACCACCTTGAAGTTGTCGAACGCCTTCTGGCCCCAGCGCAGGAAGCCGTAGCGCTCCTTGTTGCGCTGGAACTCGATCTGGCCGTTGAGGTCCAGCGCCTCGGGCTTGCCGAACACGTCGACCTGCACCGAGTGGTCGATCACCAGCTCGGACGGGATCAGCGGGTTGATCTGGTCGGCGTTGCCGCCGAGCTTGACCACCGCGTCGCGCATCGCCGCCAGGTCGACCACGCAGGGCACCCCGGTGAAGTCCTGCAGCACCACGCGCGCCGGCATGAACGCGATCTCGGTGTCCGGTTCGGCCTTCGGGTCCCAACGCGCGACCGCCTCGATGTGCTCGCGGCCGACGGTGATGCCGCCGTCCTCGTGCCGGAGCAGGTTCTCCAGCAGGATCTTCATCGAGTAGGGCAGGCGGGAGATGTCGAACTGCCGTCCCAGCTCGGGCAGGCTGTAGTAGGCGTAGGTCTTGCCGCCGACATCCAGCTGGCTGCGGGTGGAGAACGAGTCGTTCATGCGGTGGAACTCCTATGGCTTCTAGGCTTTAGGGACTGACGGCATTCTGACCGATTCAGTGTGTAGGTTCGGTGTGGCAGGCATGTCATGCGGGCTTGAGTATGAAAACTCAAGTATGTATGATACTTGCATACTTCGCGGAGACTACTCCCATGGAAGCCACCGTTGCCGAACGCGGCCAGATCACCCTCCCCAAGGCGGTCCGCGATGCGCTGGGCCTGACCAAGGGCACCACGCTCAAGGTCGAGCTGGACGGCGGCCGGATCATCCTGCGCAAGGACGTCAGCGAGGCGCTGCGCAAGGTGCGCGGCAAGTTCCGGCTGGTCGATGGCCTGACCAGCACCGACGAGGCCATGCGCACGATCCGCGGCCGCGCGCCCGGGGATCCGTTCGACCCATGATGCGGTTCCGATTCCCGCGCCGAGGCGCGCGCATCGCCGTGCGGATCGCCCGATGATCGCCCTGGACTCCTCGGTGCTGCTCGACATCCTGATCGGCGACCCCACGTTCGCGGAGGTGTCCGAGACGTGCATCGGCGACGCGCTGGCGCGCGACGAGGTGGTGGTGTGCGACGCGGTCGTGGCGGAGGTGCAGGCGATGCTGGACACCCAGGCCGACCTGATGGAGACCCTGGCCTCCATCGGGGTGCGCTACGAGGCCACCCACGAGGCCGCGGCGGTGCGCGCCGGCCACATGAACAAGCGCTTCCGCGCGCGTGGCGGCAAGCGCGAGCGGGTGGTCGCCGATTTCCTGATCGGCGCGCACGCGCTGCTCCAGTGCGATGGCCTGATCACCCGCGACGAGGGCTTTTTCCGCGACTACTTCAAGGGCCTGAAGATCATCGTGCCCAAGCCCGCCTGACCCGCATTCCTTTTTTTGTCCTTGTTCGATCCTGTTTTCCCCGGAGACCCCGTAATGTTGGAAGCCTACCGCCACCACGTCGCAGAGCGCGCCGCGCTCGGTATCCCGCCGCTGCCGCTGACCGCGCAGCAGACCGCCGATCTCATCGAGCTGCTGAAGGCCCCGCCGGCAGGCGAGGAGGCGTTCCTGGTCGAGCTGATCACCCACCGCGTGCCGGCCGGCGTCGACGACGCGGCCAAGGTCAAGGCCTCGTACCTGGCGGCGCTGGCGTTCGGCACCGAGACCAACCCGCTGATCGGCCGCGAGCGCGCCACCGAGCTGCTGGGCACCATGCTCGGCGGCTACAACGTGCACCCGCTGGTCGAGCTGCTCGACGACGCCAACGTCGGCGCCATCGCCGCCGAGGGCCTGAAGCACACGTTGCTGGTGTTCGATGCGTTCCACGACGTGCAGGAGAAGGCCGAGCAGGGCAACGCCAACGCCCTGGCCGTGCTCAGGAGCTGGGCCGAGGCCGAATGGTTCACCAGCAAGCCGGAAGTGCCGCAGAGCCTGACCGTCACCGTGTTCAAGGTGCCGGGCGAGACCAATACCGACGACCTGTCGCCGGCGCCGGACGCGACCACCCGCCCGGACATCCCGATGCACGCGCTGGCGATGCTGAAGAACAAGCGCGACGGCGCCGCGTTCGTGCCGGAGGAAGACGGCAAGCGCGGCCCGATCCAGGCGATCCTCGACCTGAAGGACAAGGGCCACCTGGTCGCCTACGTCGGCGACGTGGTCGGCACCGGTTCCTCGCGCAAGTCGGCGACCAACAGCGTGCTGTGGTGGACCGGCGAGGACATCCCCTACATCCCGAACAAGCGCTTCGGCGGCGTCTGCCTGGGCTCGAAGATCGCCCCGATCTTCTACAACACCATGGAAGACGCCGGCGCATTGCCGATCGAGCTGGACGTGTCGCAGATGGAGCACGGCGACGTGGTCGAGCTGCGCCCGTACGACGGCAAGGCGCTCAAGAACGGCGAGGTGATCGCCGAGTTCGAGCTCAAGAGCGAGGTGCTGCTGGACGAGGTGCGCGCCGGCGGCCGCATCCCGCTGATCATCGGCCGCGGCCTGACCGGCAAGGCGCGCGAGGCGCTGAAGCTGCCCCCGACCGACCTGTTCCGCCTGCCGGTCAACCCGCCGGACACCGGCAAGGGCTTCTCGCTGGCGCAGAAGATGGTCGGCCGCGCCTGCGGCCTGCCGGAAGGCCAGGGCATGCGCCCGGGCACCTACTGCGAGCCGAAGATGACCTCGGTGGGTTCGCAGGACACCACCGGCCCGATGACCCGCGACGAGCTCAAGGACCTGGCCTGCCTGGGCTTCTCGGCCGACCTGGTGATGCAGTCGTTCTGCCACACCGCGGCCTATCCGAAGCCGGTCGACGTCAAGACCCACCACACCCTGCCGGAGTTCATCTCCACCCGCGGCGGCGTGTCGCTGCGCCCGGGCGACGGCGTGATCCACAGCTGGCTCAACCGCATGCTGCTGCCCGACACCGTCGGCACCGGCGGCGACTCGCACACCCGCTTCCCGATCGGCATCTCGTTCCCGGCCGGTTCCGGCCTGGTCGCGTTCGCCGCGGCCACCGGGGTGATGCCGCTGGACATGCCCGAGTCGGTGCTGGTGCGCTTCAAGGGCCAGATGCAGCCGGGCGTGACCCTGCGCGACCTGGTCAACGCGATCCCGCTGTACGCGATCAAGGACGGCCTGCTGACCGTGGCCAAGCAGGGCAAGAAGAACATCTTCTCCGGCCGCATCCTCGAGATCGAGGGCCTGCCGGAGCTGAAGGTGGAGCAGGCGTTCGAGCTGTCCGACGCCTCGGCCGAGCGTTCGGCCGCCGGCTGCACGGTGCGCCTGAACAAGGAGCCGATCATCGAGTACCTCAACAGCAACATCACGCTGCTGAAGTGGATGATCGCCGAAGGCTACGCCGACGCGCGCACCCTGGGCCGCCGGATCAAGAAGATGGAGGAGTGGCTGGCCGATCCGCAGCTGCTCGAGCCGGACGCCGACGCCGAGTACGCCGCCGTCATCGAGATCGACCTGGCCGACATCCACGAGCCGATCGTGGCCTGCCCGAACGACCCGGACGACGTGAAGACGCTGTCCGAGGTCGCCGGCGCGGCGATCGACGAGGTGTTCATCGGCTCGTGCATGACCAACATCGGCCACTTCCGCGCCGCCGCCAAGCTGCTGGAAGGCAAGCGCGACATCCCGACCCGGCTGTGGGTCGCGCCGCCGACCAAGATGGACGCCTCCGAACTGACCAAGGAAGGCCACTACGGCACCTTCGGCGCGGCCGGCGCGCGCATGGAGATGCCGGGCTGCTCGCTGTGCATGGGCAACCAGGCGCAGGCGCGCGAGGGCGCCACGGTGTTCTCGACCTCGACCCGCAACTTCCCCAACCGCCTGGGCCGCAACACCAACGTGTACCTGGGTTCGGCGGAGCTGGCGGCGATCTGCTCGCGCCTGGGACGGATCCCGACCAAGGACGAGTACATGGCCGACGTGGGCGTGATCAAGACCAGTGGCGAGCAGATCTACCGCTACATGAACTTCGATCAGATCCGGGACTACCAGGACGTGGCCGACACCGTCGCGGCCTGATCGTGGCCACGGGCGGCCGCACGGCCGCCCGCGCCACCGCGTCGCCGTGAGCTGCGGCGACCGCTGCAATGCCGGCGCTTTCCCGAGGGGGAGGGCGCCGGCATTTCGCGTTTGCGGGATCGCGGATCGGTCATGGGCCGCATCGCCGCGCGGGCGGGCAGGCCGGACGCCGTGGCCGGGAGCGACGGGCGCCAGCGCCGGCAGGCGCGGCTCGCTACACTGCGCGTCCCGTTTTTTCCGGCCGTGCCCATGTCCGATCCCGTCCGCCTTGCCCGCCGCGTCGCCGGCCTGTTCGATTGCACGCGCGCGCAGGCGGAGCAGTACATCCGCAACGGCTGGGTGTCGGTCGAGGGACGCGTGGTCGAGCTGCCGCAGCACATGGTCGGCGACGAGCGCGTCGAGCTGGATCCGCGCGCGCGCCTGGAGGCGGTGGAGCCGGCCACGATCCTGCTGCACAAGCCGGGCGGGTTCGACGCGTTCGCCGATCCGGCCGCCTGTGCGCGGCTGGTCACGCCGGCGACGCGCTGGGCAGACGACGATTCCGGCGTACGCCCGCTGCAAAGGCATTTCCAGCGGCTGCTGCCGCTGGTGCCGCTGGACGCCGAGGCCAGCGGCCTGATGGTGCTGAGCCAGGACGGCCGGGTGCGCCGGCGCCTGGACGAGGATGCCGACCAGATCGAGCACGAATACATCGTCGAGGTCGATGGCGAGATCGCGCCCTATGGCCTGCACCGGCTCGGCCATGGGCTGGGCTTCGGCGGGCGCGCGCTGCCGCCGTGCAAGGTCAGCTGGCAGAACGAGACCCGCCTGCGCTTCGCGATCAAGGCGGTGCGCGACGGCCAGCTGCGCGACATGTGCCGGCAGGTCGGGCTGGAGGTGCTCTCGATCCGGCGCCTGCGCATCGGCAGGATCGCGCTCGGCAAGGGGCCGGGCGGGGCGATGCCGGCGGGCGCCTGGCGCTACCTGGTCCCCGGCGAGCGCTTCTGACGCGCTGGCCCGTTTCTCCCGCGAGCGGGGACGCGCGAAGCGCCGGATGAGGACCGCTCCAAGGCAGGGGAAACGGCGCAGGGACGAGCGCGTCGCCGGCGAACAACCGGGAAGCCGGTCCGGATCGTTCGCAGCGAGGCTGCCCCCATCCGCCCTGCGGGCACCTTCCCCCGCATGCGGGGGAAGCAAAGGTCAGCAGCGCTCACCGCGTGCGGGGAGGCGATGCAGGAACGCACTCCTGCGTGGGGAAAAAGAAACTGAAGAGGGAAAATGAAATGAATGGGGGCGCCTGCCTCGGCAGGAAGGCGAACCCTGACGGTTGCCCCTTCCGTCTAATTTCTAATCTTCTTCTTCGGCGGCCTCGCGGCCCTGCTGGCGGATCAGCGCTTCCTGGCGCGCCTCGTTGATGGCGTCGCGGACGCTGTCGAGGTCGACGGCGCGCTCGTCCGGCTGGAACGTGCCGCTCAGCTGCGTGTCCGGGGTCAGCTCGCCGGCTTCGAACAGCGCCCACATCTCCTCGCCGAACCAGGTCTCCAGCAGCTCGGGCGCCCAGCGTCCCAGGTAGGCGGTGAGGTTGTTGACGTCGCGCAGCAGCATGGTGCGTGCGGCGTTGTTGCCGGCGGCGCTGACCACCTGCGGGAAATCGATGACGACCGGGCCGTCCGGGCCGACCAGCACGTTGTAGGGCGACAGGTCGCCGTGGATCAGGCCGCTGCACAGCATCAGCACCACCTGCCGCACCAGCACGCGATGGAACTGGCGTGCCTGCTCCGGCTCCAGCTCGACCTCGCCCAGGCGCGGGGCGGAGAAGCCCTCGGCATCGGTGACCAGTTCCATCACCAGCACGCCGTGGAAGTAGCCGTGCGGCTCCGGGACCCGCACGCCGGCATCGCGCAGCTGGTACAGCGCCTCGACCTCGGTGTTCTTCCAGGCCTGTTCCTGCTGCCGGCGGCCGTACTTGCTGGCCTTGCCGATGGCGCGCGCCTCGCGGCTGCCGCGCACCTTGCGGCCTTCCTGGTACTGCACGCGCTGCTGGAAGCTGCGCTGCGCCATGTCCTTGTAGACCTTGGCGCAGCGCACATCGTGGCCGCTGCGCACGACGTACACCGCCGCTTCCTTGCCGCTCTTGAGCGGGCGCAGCACTTCGTCGATCACGCCGTCGTCGATCAGCGCCTGCAGTCCTTGGGGTGTCTTCACGGTGTACCGGTACGAAACGATGCGGGGAGGCCGCGCATCTTCGCATCTTCCGGATGACTGGCGCCTCGCCGCGGCCTCGGAGCGCCGCTCCGTTCAGCCGTCGCCGGTGCCGTTGCCGCCCGGCAACGGCACCGGCCGGACGTTCAGAATTCGGCGCGGGCCTCCAGGCCGATGCGGCGCCCGGAGAATTCGTACATGGTCGGGAACGAGGGATCCATGGTGTAGCCGGTGGTGGCCTCGTCGGTGACGTTGATGCCCTTGAGGCTGAGCTTGAAGCGGTCGCTCACCTTGTAGCCGACCGACATGTCGACCTGGCCGTAGGCGTCGCGCCAGACCGGGTACATCTCGTAGCCGATCGCCTCGACGTACTTGTCCTTGTAGTTGTACGACACGCGCGCGTCGAAACGGTCGTTCTCGTAGTACAGGGTGACGTTGTAGGCCTTGTCGGCCAGGCCGACCGGCGGGGTCGGGATGCCGAGGTCGGATTCGCCGGTCAGCGAGGTGTCCAGCACGGTGTAGTTGGCGGCCACGCCGAAGCCCTCCAGCGCCGGGTGCAGCACGCTCAGCGGGAGCTGCGCGATGAGCTCGACGCCGCTGACGTCGTAGGAGCCGTCGGCGTTCACCGGCTGGTACACGTCGAAGTCGTAGTAGCCGTCGAGGGTGCCGTTGGCGTTGCGCTTCTCCACGTTCTCGACCACGCCGGTCAGCGCGTTGCGGACCACGCCCTCGATGCGCTTCCAGAAGTACGAGGTCGCCAGCAGTCCGCCGTTGTCCAGGTACCACTCCAGGCCGGCTTCCCACTGCTTGGCGTAGGTCGGCTTGAGGTCCGGGTTGCCGTCGGTGAAGCGGAACGAGTTCCAGCTGGCGGTGCGCTTGTAGGCGATGTCCGACAATGCCGGGCGCATCAGCGTCTTGGACGCGGCGGCGCGCAGCACCAGGCCGTCGCTGAGCTCGGCGGTCAGGTTGAGGCTGGGCAGCACGTCCTTGTAGCCGCCGTCCTTGGACACCGGGGCATCGGTGTAACCGGACGAGCCGTCCGGGTTCTGGATCGGGTGGAAGCCTTCCGACAGCACCGAGGTGTCGACGTAGCGCGCGCCGGCGTTGACGAACACCGGCACGCGGCCGACGTCGAAATGGAAGTTGCCCATCGCGTACAGGCTGGTGACCTTCTCCTCGACGCGGTAGTACTGGCCGTCGTCGAACGGCGTGTGGAAGCCCGGGTAGCGGAAGGTGCGGCGCGCGTAGTCGTTGGAGGCCTGCATCCAGTTCAGGTCCTTCGGCCGGTAGGCGCCGCCGGGGACGATGTCGGTCACCCACTGCAGGTCGCTGTCGGCCAGCGTGCGGGTGTCCACCCAGGAGCTGTCGCCGGGGCCCGGGCCCTGGATCTTCAGTTCGCCATACTCGCGCTTCTTGGTCTTGTCGGTGTAGCGCGCGCCCAGCTGCACGCTGCCCAGCGCCGGCAGGAAGGCCAGGTCCAGCGACTTGGTGAAGTCCAGCTGCGCGGCGTACTTGTCGTCGCGGACGTGCTCCAGCGTGGTCTCGTAGGCCTCGAACAGGTACTTGTCCGAGGCGTCGTACATGTCGATGCTGGCCGGGTCGTCGCTGCGGACGGTTTCGCCGCCGTTGCCGGTCCAGCGCGTGCGCGACGGCGCGTAGGCCACGTGCTTGAGGTTGGCGGTGTCGCTGGTCTTCTCGGCGCCGGAGTAGCCGACCAGCGCGTCCAGGCGCCAGCCGTCGCCCTTCCAGTCCATGTCCAGGCTGTACTGGCTGTAGTCGGTGTCGTTGAGGTACTGCTTGCTCAGTATCTCGTGCTGGGTCGCGGTGTAGGAGACGTCGCGCAGCACCACCATGCCGTACCTGGACAGGGTCTGGTCGTCGTAGGCGTGGATCGTGTCCAGCGTGCTGCGGCTGGAGGCCGAATAGGCGGCCGCGTCGTACTCGTCCTCGACGGTGTCGTAGCCGCCGACCATCGCGTCGAAGGTCAGGCTGAAGTTGTTGCTGGGCTTGTATTGCAGCGACGTGGTCGCGCCCCACTTGTCCTGGTCGTCGAGGTAGATGCGGTCGCCGACCTTGTCCTGGAAGATGATGCGGCCGGTCTGGTCGCGGTCGCTGGGGTCGGTCACCACCACGCCGGCGTCGCGCGCCAGCACCTCGGCGGCCTGGGCGCCGCGGCCGCCGCCGGCCTCGAGGAAGCGGAACATCGGCCGGAAGTTGATGCCGGAGTTGGAGTCGGTGCGGTTGGTGCGCTGGGCCTTGGAGAAGGACACCAGCGCGCCGAAGTCGCCCCAGGTGTCGCTGGCCAGGAACGCATAGCGCGGATCGGTCTCCTCGGAGATCGAGCTGTAGTCGCCCTGCGCCGACGCCACCAGCTTGCGCTCGGCGTAGTCGAACGGGCGCGCGGTGGAGATGTTGACCGAGCCGGCGATGCCGCCTTCCTCGTCGGCCGCGGTCGGCGACTTCTGCACCGTCACCTGCTGGATGATCTCCGAGGCGAAGATGTCGAACTCGACATCGCGGCCGCCGCTGCCGGAGGCGGTGGCGAGGTTGTTGATCGAGACGTGGGTGAATTCGGAGGGCAGGCCGCGCACGTTGACCTTGGTGCCCAGGCCCCGGTTGCGCTCGATGGTGACCCCGGGCATGCGCTGCAGCGCCTCGGACAGGTTCTGCTCGGGGAAGTCCGCCACGTCGGTGGCGACGATCGAGTCGGAGAAGCCGACGCTGGAGCGCTTGATGTCGACCGCGCGTTCCAGGCTGCGGCTGTAGCTGCCGGTCACGGTGACGGCATCGAGCTGCTGCGCGTCCGGCGCGGCGGCCGGATCCTGCGCCAGCGCCGACAGCGGCAGGCTGGCGATGCCGCCGGCCAGCAGGTGGTGGACGATGCGGCTCAACGACTTCGGCTGCGGGGCGGGCGCGCAGGCCTGCCGGGCGGCGGAATGGTTCATGGATGTCCCCTGGATCGAGCGGCGCGCGGATCGCGCCGGTGGCGGTGCGTGCAGCGCTATGCAGCGCGCTGCAACGCGCCGGCATGCGATACGCGCAGGCTACGGGGCGTTCATGTTGTTTTTATTTCACTGAACCGGCCAACCGGCCGGCGATCGCGCATGCCGCCGTAGCGGCGGCGCGTGCCGCGGCCGGCCGAAGCGGGCGGGTCCACGCCGGCTCACGCCGGGGCGGCGTTCCTGGCGGCGATCCAGTCCTCGAGCGCCGCGGCCGAGAGCGGGCGCGAGAACAGGAAGCCCTGCACCACGCCGCAGCCGAGCTCCACCAGCAGCCGGCGCTGCTGCTCGTTCTCCACGCCTTCGGCGACGACATGCTTGTGCAGGCTTTCGCCGATCCGCAGCACCGAGTTGGTGAGCGCGCGCGCGGCCTTGCTGTGCTCGAGGTCGCGGACGAAGCTCATGTCGAGCTTGAGTTCGTTGATCGGCAGGCGGTGCAGGTGGCTGAGGCTGGAATAGCCGGTGCCGAAGTCGTCCAGCGAGAGCGCCAGCCCGGCCGCCTGCATGGCGTCGATGTTGTCCGACACGCCCGGCTGCGCGGACAGCATCACGCTCTCGGTCATTTCCAGGGTCAGGTCGGACGGCTGCAACGCGCGGCCGCGCAGGTGGCGCAGCAGGTCGTCCAGCAGCAGCGGGTCCTCGAAGTTGCTGGCCGACAGGTTGACCGCGATGCGCGGCACGGCGACGCCGCGCGCGCGCCAGTCGGCGAGCTGGTCGCAGGCATTGCGCAGCACCCAGCGTCCGAGCTCGCCCATCAGGCCGCTTTCCTCGGCCAGCGGGATGAAGCGCGCCGGCGAGACCTGGCCGAGCTGCGGATGGCTCCAGCGCAGCAGCACCTCGACGCCGTACAGTGCGTGCGGCGCGGCGCTGGCGACCTGCGGCTGGTAGTGCAGCTCCAGCTGGTCGCGCCGTATCGCCTCGCGCAGCGCGGTTTCGAGCGCGACGCGCTCCTGCGCCAGGCGGTTCATGTCCGCACTGAAGAAGCGGAAGCTGCCACCGCCGTCGGTCTTGGCGCGGTGCATCGCCAGGTCGGCGTGGCGCAGCAGCGTGTCGATGTCGTGGCCGTCCTCGGGGAACATCGCCACGCCGATGCTGGCGCTCGGGTGCAGGGTCATGTGGCCGACCACCGACGGCGCGGCGATCGCGCCGAGCAGCCGCTCGGCGATGCCGCCGGCCTGCTCGGCGGTGCATTGCGGCAGCGCCAGCACGAATTCGTCGCCGGCCTGGCGGCCGACCAGGTCGCCGGCGGCGAGGTTCTCGCCCAGGCGCTGGGTGATGTCGCGCAGCAGGCCGTCGCCGGCCGCGTGGCCCTGGGTCTCGTTGACGCGCTTGAAGCGGTCGACGTCGAGGAAGATCACCGCCACGCTCCGGCCGTGGCTCTCGGCGCTGACCAGCAGCTGTTCGGCGCGCGCACTGAACATCATCCGGTTGGGCAGGCCGGTCAGCGAGTCGTAGAACGCGAGCTGGTGCATGCGCGCGCGCGACTGCTCGCGCTCCAGCGCCAGCGCGCACAGGTGCAGGCAGATCTCGGCGAGCTGGATGTGCCAGGGGTCGGGCTCGCCGGCCTGGCGGTAGTAGAAGGCGAAAGTGCCGAGCACGCGGCCGCCGCTGGACTTGATCGGGCTCGACCAGCAGGCCAGCAGCCCGTGCTGCTCGGCGATGCCGCGATAGCTTGCGAACAGCGGATCGGTGCGCGTGTCGGGGATGCTGACCGCGCGTCCGCGCCACGCGGCGGTGCCGCAGGCGCCCACGTCCGGCCCGATCCTGAGCCCGTTGACGCGGTCGGTGTAGTCGACCGGCATGCTCGGCGCCGCCAGCGGGCGCAGGCGCGCTTCGCTGTCCAGGCTGAGCACCGAGGCCATCAGCCCGGGCGCGACGCGCTCCAGCTCCAGGCAGATCAACTCCATCACCTCCTCGACCGGCTGCTCGCGCACCAGCGCGTCCAGCACGCGGGTGTGCAGCACCTCGTGCATCTTGGTGTGGGTGATGTCGGTGAACACCGCCACCGCCATGCTCGCGGATTGGCCGTGCGGATCGACCGGATTGGAGGTGATCGACGTCCACAGCGGGCGGCCGTCCTTGCGGTACAGCAGCAGGTCCGCGCTGAATTTCTGCCAGGCCTCGGCATGGTTGCGGATGCGCTGCACCGTGTCCGGGTCGCTGTGCGGCCCGCGCAGCACGTCCAGCACGCGCCGGCCGGTCATCTCCTTGGCGCTGTAGCCGAACACCCGGCTGAAGCCGGCGTTGACGTGGGCCACGCCCAGGTCCGGGCACAGCGTCAGGATCGCGTTGTCGCTGTGGTCCAGCGCGATCGCCAGCTGGCGGCGGTGCTCCTCCTCGGCACGCTGGCGGGTCACGTCGAGCATGAACGCCACGCGCAGGCAGCCGTCGGCGTGGTGCAGCTGCGCCACGGTCACGGCCAGGGTGAGCATGCCGCCGTCGGCACGGACCAGCGGCACGTAGATCGGCGCGGCATCGGCGGCGGAGCCGCCGCACACCTGCTGCAGCGCGGCATGCAGGGTGCCGGAGCCGAGCGACTGCACCGGCCTGCCCAGCACGTCGGCCTGCGTGGTCGCCCAGAACTGCTCGGCGGCGCGGTTGAAGAACACGATCCGCAGTTGCTGGTCGACCGCGACGATGCCGTAGGGCATCTGCTGCAGGTTCGCGGCCAGCGC
>DNXT01000258.1:0-20537 GCA_003505795.1 Lysobacteraceae bacterium
GTCGGCGCCAGGGCCGCGGCGCGGCGGCGCTACCTCAGCCCGTCGCCAGCGGCAGCACGCGCTCGAGCAGCTTGCGCAGCAGCTTGCGATCGAAGTCCGGTTCGCGCGCGGCCAGCTGCAGCAGACCGTCGGCCACGGCCTGGATCAGCGCCGCGGCCAGCTCCAGTTCCTCGGCGCTGCGACGGCGCCCGTGTCCGGCATCGCGCTTGCGCACCCAGTCCGCGACCAGCAGGCGTACGTCGCGGCTGTTGCGTTGCAGATCGCGGGCGACGTGCGGGTCGCGCGTGCCGAGCGCGGTGATCTCGCTGAGCAGGCCGGCATGGAAGGAATAGTGCATGCGGCTGCACCACAGCTCGAAGGTCGATTCGAGGGTGCCGACGAAGTCGTCCGACGGCTGGATCCGGGCGAGGCCCGCCCGGCTTTCTTCCAGCTGCTGGCGGATCAAGGCCAGCACGACCGCCCGCTTGTTCTCGAAATAATGGTAGGACAGCCCGGTGCTCAAGCCCGCGCGCGCGGCGATCCTGGCCATCGACGCGGCCTCGAAGCCATCCTCGATGAAGCACTCGCGCGCCGCGTCGAGGATGCGCTGGCGTTGCTGGCGGGCATGGTCGGTCTGCATGGAGTGGTCGTGATCGCCGGAAGCGGGCATGGGGGTTTCGCCGCGTTGGGAAGGTAGCGCGTGGCAATGATAGACCTGGGGAACGAGGGTTGAACGGTCATTCAACCGTCATCGGCGGTCTCCAGAATGCGCGCCACTCCAACCGCCCCCCGCGAGAAATCCATGCGCCATCCGCTCTCCCGCGCCATTGCCGTGGCGATGGTTTCGTTCGCCTCCACGCCGCTGCTTTCGGACGACGCGTACGCGCAGGAAGCCGCCGCATCCGCCCGTGCGCCCGCCGGCGACGCGGTCACCCTCGACCAGGTGCTCGTCTCCGCGCAGAAGCGCGTGACCAACCTGCAGCAAACGCCGATCTCCGCCTCGGTGGTCAACGACGAGGCGCTGAAGGACCGCAGCGCGATCTCGCTCGGCAGCCTTGCCGATGGCTCGATCCCGTCGCTGCGGGTGGCGCCGTTCGGCACCCGCAGCTCGGCGCTGAACATCGGCATGCGCGGCATCGGCGCCAGCGGCGACGCCAACCAGCCGGCGCGCGACCAGGGCGTGGGCGTGTACGTCGACGGCGTGTTCCTCGGCCGCGCGCAAGGGCTGGGCACCGCCCTGTACGACGTGGAACGCATCGAAGTGCTCAAGGGCCCCCAGGGCACCCTGTTCGGCCGCAACACCGAAGGCGGCGCGATCAGCATCGTGACCAAGGCGCCGAGCGGCGAGTTCGGCCTGAAGACCAACTTCGGCGTATCCAACTACCACGGCTACAGCAGCGGCGTGCACCTGGACCTGCCGCGGGTCGGCGACGTCAGCGTCAAGATCGACGCGATCCAGGCCCGCCGCGACGGCACCACCGACAACCCGATGCGCGGCCAGCCGGATTTCAACGGCTACGACAAGCGCGGCGCGCGCGTCAGCGCGCTGTGGCAGCCCGGCGACGACTTCCAGGTACTGTACGCGATCGACCACTCCTACGACGCGACCACCCCGTACCACGCCCAGTACCTCGGCGGCAGCACCTACCCGCGCGGACCGCTGCTGGGCGCCGGCGCTTCCGAAAGCCGCCGCGACAGCGCGATCATCGGCGTGCCGCAGGACGACAACATCGGCAGGACCGACGGCCACCTGTTGAACCTGAGCTGGACGATCGCCGACAACCTCGAGCTGAGGTCGATCAGCGCCTACCGCCAGCTCGAGCAGGGCCAGCTCGACAACGGCCTGACCGACGCGATCTCGGTGTTCGCGCCGAACGGGGAGTTCGGGCGCTACAGCCTGGCCCGCTTCTACCAGCACCAGTACAGCGAGGAACTGCAGCTGATCGGCAATACCGCGCAGGTCGAGTACGTGCTCGGCGCGTTCTACTACCACGAAACCGTGGGCGACAACGCGCAGACCCCGAACACCTTGCGCTGGAACGAGGACGGCAGCGGCTACAGCGTGATCAACATGCCGCTGGACCTGGACGCGGTGCGCATCGACCGCGCCAGCAAGGCCTACGCCGACAGCCTCGGCCTGTTCGGCCAGGCCACCTGGACCCCGGATTCGCTGCAGCACCTGCACCTGACCGCCGGCGGCCGCTGGACCAAGGACGACAAGGACGGCAGGCTCTACATCGTCAACGGCGCCGCCTCGGACCTGCGCTTCGACGGCTCGTGGAGCCGCTTCGACCCGATGTTCAGCGTCGCCTACGACCTTGGCGAGAACGCGATGGTCTACGCCAAGTGGAGCACCGGCTTCAAGGCCGGCGGCGCCAACTCGCGCTCGACCAGCTACCGCGAATTCGCGCCTGAAGAGGTGGAAGCGATCGAGCTCGGCTTCAAGTCGCAGTTCTGGGACAACCGCGCACGCCTCAACCTCGCGCTGTTCGACTCGACCATCAAGGACAAGCAGATGGACTTCTATCTGCCGCTGGCGCCGGGCCAGACCCGCACCACCTCCGACACCACCAACGCCTTGTCCGAGGGCACGTCCAGGGGTGCGGAGCTGGAGTTCAGCGTGGTGCCGCTGGACGGCCTGACCTTGAGCCTGAACTACGCCTACACCAAGGCCGACGCGCTGACCTCGCCGAACCCGTACTACGTGGAGGGCCAGGCCGAATCCGAGCGCTTCGCCACCGTGCTGCCGCTGTACGCGCCGAAGAACGCCGGCAGCCTCGGCATCGACTACCTGCTGCCGACCGGCGCCTCGGCGCTGAAGTTCCACCTCGACGGCAACTGGTCCGACGGCTACTACACCAGCGAGTACGACCAGACCATGACCGACGATGCCTTCATCGTGAACGCGCGCGTCGCCCTGCTCGACGTGCCGATGGGCAGGAGCGGCGCCACCGCCGAGTTCTCGCTATGGTCGCGCAACCTCCTGGACGAGGAGCACCTGACCATGCTGAGCCACATCGCCGGCCTGGGCAGCTACGGCATCTTCAACGATCCGCGCACCGTCGGCTTCGACGTCACCCTCCGCTTCTGATCGCCACGAGGAACCCAGGATGAAACTCAACAAGAAGCTGCTGGTCGCCGCGCTCGTCGCCGTCGCCTTCGACGCCAGCGCCGAACTGCCGACCGACGTCGCCGTCGAACGCATCTCGCCGACCAGGATCGCCGTGGTCTGGAACGGCGCGCTGGTGGGTGGCGAGAAGTTCGACATCGTGCTGAGCGACGCGGAAGGCAACGCCGCCGCGCCGGCGAAGACGCTCGACGACGTCGCCGGCGCCGGCGGTCGCGCCGAACTGGAGCACGTCGCCGGCGTGCGCCCGTACGTGCTGGTCGACGACAACGAAGGGCGCAGGGTCGTCGTCGGCGAGCGCATCCTGCCGCTGGAAGGCGGAGTCAACTTCCGCGACCTCGGCGGCTACCGCACCACCGACGGCCGCAGCGTGAAGTGGGGCACGCTGTACCGCAGCGGCGTGATGAGCGACCTGACCGATTCCGACTACGCCTATCTGCAGAAGCTCGGCATCAAGGTCATCTGCGACCTGCGCTCGCAGGACGAGCGCGCACTCGAACCGACCGATGCCGAGCGCATCACCCATGGCGGCAAGTACTACAGCCGCGACTACAGGATGGACTTCGACGCCAGCGGCTTCGCCCAGGCGTTCGGCCAGCCCGGCGCCGACCCGGCGCTGACCGCGCTGCGCGTCTTCGCCGGCTTCTACCGGCAGATGCCCAGGCAGTACGCGACGCAGTTCAGGCAGGCCTTCGCCGACCTGAAGCAGGGCCAGGGCCTGTTGTGGAACTGCAGCGCCGGCAAGGACCGCACCGGCCTGCTCGGCGCGCTGGTGCTGACCGCGCTCGGCGTCGAGCCGGAAATGGTGAGCGCCGACTACGCACTCAGCACGCACGTCTACCCCAAGCAGGAAGCCGCCCGCCAGGCCAGGCGCAAGGCCACCGCCGCGCAGCCGGGAGAGAAGCAGGCCGATTCGCCGCACACCTCGACCATGAGCGCGATGGCCAAGCTGCCGCCGGAAGCGGCCCAGGTGCTGAAGGGCACCGACGCTTCGCTGATCGCCGCGGCCTTCGACCAGATCCGCAACGACTACGGCTCGCTCGATGCGTATTTCGAGAAGGAACTGGGCGTAAGCAGCGCCGACCGCAAGCGGCTGCAGGAACTGTACCTGGAGCCGTCGCCGCTGCTGGCCGGCAAGTGACCTGGCGCGACCGGCATGTAAACGCGCTGCCTACATGGCAGCGTTGAAGAAAGAGAGCGGAATCCTGGAAGAAGCGGCGGCGTAGTCCCTGGCCGAGGCTTGCCACCCTCGCAGCCACTGCGGCGAAGACCTCTAGCCCCTGCCTTCCACGCTCCCAGGGCCGGCGACAAGCAAAAACCCCGCGTTTCGACAACGCGGGGTCCGGGACTCCCGATCTTTCCCGATAGGCCATGGCCGGGCCGAGGCGGTTTGGCTGGAACCCCGGGTTTCCGGCCATGCCTGCGCCGACCCCGCCTCGGAATCCGGCACCCCCAGGCACGTGCTCCAGCGTGGCCATGTCACCCGTCCTGCTTCTCCGCCGCGCTACCTGCCGGATCCCTACCTGCGTGCTCATGTGCGCGTATTGGGCTGCCTGGCCGACTTCCGAGGCATCGCGTGCAATGGCGCCACGGCCATCGATGGGGCCGGGCCGCCCGCGCTGTGCGCAGCTAGATCTGGACCGCACCTAACACTTGCAAGCGCGACGATGCCGACCTCGACCGGCTCGACGCCGAGGTCAGATGGCGCAGCGGCAAGCCGATGAAAGACGAAGCAACCCGGCCCTTTCCGCGACAGGCGCCCGGCCCGTCACGGAAGCTGGACTCCCGCGACCGCCCGTCGCGTCACAGCGACTCCAGGAAGGCCAGGATCGCATCGCGGTCGGCCCGGGCCATCGCCTCGAAGCGGGCGCGGCTGCCGGCGGCTTCGCCGCCGTGCCAGGCGATGGCCTCCGTCAGCGTGCGGGCGCGCCCGTCGTGCAGGTAGCGCACGCTTTGCGGGTCGGCCTGGCCGGTGCCCTTCTGCACGTACTTCAGCGAACCCAGGCCCCACAGCGGCTGGGTGCGCCACAGGTTGGGCGCGGCCTCGCCCTCGGTCAGCGTATCGGCCATCTCGCTGCCCATGTCGTGCAGCAGCAGGTCGGTATAGGGCCGGATCGTCTGGTTGCGCAGTTCGGCGAGCGGGTGGTTGCCGCCGGTCCGGATCTGCGCCACGTGGCAGGCGCTGCATTGCGCCTGGGCGAACAGCTCCTGGCCGCGCGCGACCTTCGCCTCGTCCACCTGATGCTCCGGCGGCGTGACCGTGCCGTCGGTGTAGCCGCTGCGCAGGCTGCGCTGCGCCGGAACGCCCAGCAGCTGCAGGTAGTTGCTCAGCCGGTCCAGCTCGGCGGCGCTGACCGAAGACGCGGCGGTCGCGTTCTTGCAATCGGTCGAGGCCGGGTTGAGCTGGCACGCGAACGCCTTGTAGACGGGGGTGGTGACGCCCATGTCGAGCAGGAAGGCGGTGCCCGCCTGCTGACGCAGCGAACCCTTGCCGGCCTTCCAGCCGAAGCGGCCCAGATGGCGCAGCCCGGTCTCGGGGTCGACGGAAAAGTTGGGCACGCCGCGCACGCCGTCGCCGTTGCTGTCGTCGGGGTCGGCCAGCGCCAGGATGGTGGTCTCGTCGATCGCTTCCAGCAGGCCCATGCCGATCACCTGCGGCGCCTGCCGCACCGAGTAGTTGGCCGGCACCGCGCCGGTGAAGGCGTAGACCGGCTTGCGCAGTTCGACCACCTCGCCGTCGGGCAGCCTGCGCTGCGTGGTCTGGTACGACTGGATCGTCACCGAGTAGTCCGGCGCGTTGGCGTCGCGCGCCAGCTGCTGCACGCTGAGTCCGTAGGTGGGGTCCGGCGTCCGCGCTCCGGTCGAACTCACCGCGGCGGTCAGCACGTTCATCGTGTTCAAGCGTTCGCCTATCTCCGCCGCCGGGCTGCGGCCGTTCAACGAGTGGCAGCCCAGGCAGCGCTCCTGGTTGAAGCGCGTACCGAGCTGGTTGACGTGCTGCGCGAACACCGGGTTCGCGTTGGGGTTTTCCGAGTGCCTGCCGTCGAGGAAGGAGGTGTGGAACAGCCGCCGTCCTTCGACGAAGCGCTGCATGTTGGCGATGCCGATGTTGGTGGCCGACTGCTGGAACACGCGGTGCGGTTCTTCGGAATAGTTGTACGACACGCTGGCCAGGCCGCCCAGCAGCGTGGCATCGGGCAGCGGCGTGGTGTCGAGCTTCGGCGCGGTGCCGTACCACGGCACGAAGCCCTTGCCGACCACGTACATCTGTTCCAGCGAGTAGTAACGGATCGGGCCGCCGTCGATCAACGCGACGTTGCTGTCCGGCGCGTGGTCGAGGAAGGTGCTGCCGGTCATCTCGATCTTGTCGCCGATCTGCAGCCTGTTGTCCGGCCGGGTGTTGCCGATGTACTTCTGCTCGTCGCCGTAGCGCCAGTAGTCCAGGATGGTGCCCCTGCCGCCTCCGGCCACGCACATTTCCTCGATCTTCTCGGTAGGGCCGCAACGCTGGCTGCCGTCGATCGGGTTGCTGAGGCCGGTGTTCAACTGCCAGCCGTATTCGCCGACGCCAGGGTCGACGCGGCGGAAGGCGTTGAAGGCGGTGTCGACCATGATGCCGGCGTTGGAGCGCAGGTAGGCGGTGATCCGCTGGCGTCCGGCCGGTACCTCGTCGCGGATGACCAGGCCGAAGGTGCGGTTCTGGAAGTAGAGCGACGGGAAAGCAAGGTAACTGCCCGGCCCCCTGTCCACCGGGTCGGTCCAATCCTCGCCGCCCTCGCGCGCATGGCGCGGCGTGGGACGGAAGCCGGCGTAGGTGACCAGGGTGCCATCGGCCTCGGTGTGCTGGATCTGCTCGAGAATCGGCGTGCCGCTGGCGAACAGCGGCACATAGTCGGCGCCGACGATGCCGGACGGCGGAGGAGTGACGGGAGGCGGCTCCACGGGAGGCGGGGGCGGGGGTGCCGCCGGTGCCGGCGTCGTCGACGCCTTGTCGTTGCCCCCACCGCCGCCACAGGCGGCCAGCATCATCGCGGCCAGCACGGCTGCGGCCATCGCACTTGTTCGCATCACTGCCCCTTAGAAATGAATGCCTGGCATAGGGCCTGCGATAGCGTCGCAAGCCCTACACGGCCAACCCCATGAATACGATGCCATACCACGCGCCTGCAAGATCGGACGCGTCGCACACTTGTGACGGAACTGGCCCCCGGGGTTGGGTAACGGGTCCGGGCAAGGGCACTCCCACCCGCAGGCATTCCGGCAAGGGGACAGGGTGGGCTCCGCCCGCGATCCTCGGTACCTCCATTGCCTGGGCGGTGCGCCGGTGGTGGTCAGCGAGGGCTATCCGGCCGTCGGGATGCGCATGGACACCGCGATGCTGGCGAACAGCCCGGTCGGCACCCTTCACTGCCCCCTTCGCCGACCTCCGCCATGCGCTCGGCTCGGGCGCACTCGCTCAGCCTTTCGGCCCATTCCCAAGAACGGCGTCATGCAGCTTTTCGAGCATCGCCTCGTCCGGCATGCCCTCCGAGATGCGCTCCAGGCGGTCGTCGTCGTGAAGCAGGAAGAAGGCAGGCGTGGCCGCCGCCGCGAGGTCGGACCACTCCTCGACGGTGGTGGAGACCAGGTACATCGTTCGTGGCGGATGCTGCGCGTTCCACCGGCGCACTTCCGCCAGGGTATCGGTCCCCACCTCCTGCCTGACCAGCAGCGTCGCGGTATCCAGAAGCGGACGCAGCCGGTCCGAATCCGACAATGCCGCGATCGCGCGATTGGAGGGAGCGCACAAGGGATGCACCAGGACGACCAGGCGGTTGCCGGCACGCGGAAGCCGGCGTTCGTAGGGTGTACCCTCGTCGCCGAGGGCGATCACGCGCCTGCTTTCGTTGCTGGCGGCATCGCCCAGGCGGCGCAAGGGCGCCACGGGTTCCAGGCCGAGACCGGGATGCCCGGCGACCAGCGCGTTGGCCCGCCCGTCCTCGAACAAGGCGCGCTCGGCCTGGTACATCCGGCGGACATGCTTGGGTTGCAGCGCCCCCCGCTCGGCCAGCCGGCCGTACAGCGCGCGCAGCGTCGCTACCTCGCGCGGATCCGCCCACAGGGCGAGGACACTGTAAGTGGCCTCGAACAGATCCTCGACCCCGGAAACGCCCAGCGTCCCTTCCCGCCCCGCATAGGGCGTGGTCAGCGTACGGTACCTGCCGATCACGGCGTTCAAATGAGTGAAGCTGTCCAGTTCGCGCGTGGCCCGATCGAACCGGATGATCTCGTCGCTTATCGACCGCTCCGGCGGAATCGGGTCGGCGGCCACGAGGGGGAACGAGATAAGAGCGCTGCACAGCAGCGCTCCCGTCGATACGGCCCCGATCCGGCGCACGCGGCGAAGCATCAGCATCCGCTCATGCAGATGTCGTTGGTCGCCGAACCACAGGTAGGCTGCGACCTGCACCAATAATGCATGTGGTCCTCGCCGAAGAGCCGCGCCGACGGATAGCGGTGTCGCATAACCTTGATCTCCTTTCAAAGTTCACGTGAACCACGATGTACAGCGATGCTAACGCCAGCGCCGACTGTACAGGGATTTCGCGGCATGGCTCGCACATCGGAACAGCTGGAATTTCTTGAGGTTCGTGCCGGCCGGAAAGCCCCTTACACCCTGCCGCCAGGAAACACGCCTTTCCAGCGGGCCAACCAAGGCCGTACCTCCCTAGTCAGACCACCGCGCGTACCCTGCCTTCGCGCCATTCCCCGACGCACGCGGCACCGGATCGACAGCCAGCTCCTGCCCTCTCTTTCGACTACCCGCCATTGACCCGCATGTCACGCGCACCTAACCGGGTGGGGCCGAACCTGGGCACGTCCAAACCGACGGAGAACGAGATGGCCCTGTTGAGAATGATTGCCCTGGGCGCGGCCGCGGCGGTCGCCTACAAGCTGTGGAAGCAGAAACAGACCGAAGCGACCGCGCCGGCAACCTACTCCTACGACGATGGCGCCATCACTCCGCCGCACGGCGACCCGCTGCTGGACAGGACGGGGGTGGATCTGGAACCCGAGCCCGCGGTGTCGGCCTACCAGTCGAGTCGTGGGTTCGGCACGTCGTGACACGGGCATGGCCGGCATCCGCCACGGACCTGCCGCCGGCCAGGAGCTTTGCCTTCCGTTGGTTCCAAGCGCTCGAAAGGCGGCCGCATCCGCGCCTTACGCCGCGCGCCAGGCCTCCGCGTGCCGGGCGCCGAAGATCATCTCCGGCGGCAGCTGGAAGATGAAGTACGGGTTGATCGACGGCGGCTGGCTGGCCTGATCCAGGCGCTGCCGCTGTTGCGGCGTCAGCGTGACCTGCAGCGAGGCGATGTTCTGCTGCAGTTGTTCGACGCGGCTGGCGCCGATGAGCACCGACGACACGCCGGTCCGCTGCGCTACCCATGCCAGCGCCACCTGCGCCATCGTGTGGCCCGTTTCCGCAGCCACGCCGCGCAATGCGTCGACGATGTCGAAATTGCGCTCGGTGAACAGCATTCCCCCGAACGGGTTGTCGCCATTCAAGCGCCCGTCGCTGCCGTCGCCGCCCGCATCCCCGGCATCGCCCGGCAGGCGCGAGGCACGACCGGCCTGCGCCAGCATGTCGCGGCCGTACTTCCCGCTCAGCAGGCCCCCGCCCAGCGGGCTCCATGGCACCAGCCCCAGGCCCAGCGCGTTGCCGGCCGGCAGGATGTCCAGCTCCACGCCGCGCTCGATCAGCGAGTACTGGTACTGCAGCCCCACCGGCACCGGCAGCCCATGCGCCTGCGCCAGCGTGGCCACGCGCGCCACGTACCAGCCCGGCGTGTTGGAGAACCCGTAATGCAGCAGCTTGCCGGCGCGCACCGCGTCGGCGAGCGTCTGCAACACTTCCTCCGGCGGCGTCACCCGGTCCCACACGTGCATCCAGTACAGGTCGACATAGTCGGTGCGCAGCCGCCTGAGCGATTGCTCCAGCGCCAGCCGGATGTTCTTGGCGCCGTTGCCGCCAGCGTTCGCCACGCCCTGCCGGCGCGGAAAGCCGGCCTTGGTCGCCACCACCAGCTGGTCGCGCACGCCGGCCTCGGCGATCAGCTGGCCGAGCATCTCCTCGCTGCGCCCGGCCGAGTAGATGTCGGCCGTATCGACGAAGTTGCCGCCCGCCTCCACATAGGCGTCGAACACGGCGCGCGAGGCCGCCTCGTCCGAACCCCAGCGCTGCGCGCCGAAGGTCATCGTGCCCAGCGCCAGCGGGCTCACCAGCAGGCCGGAACGGCCCAGGCTGCGGTAATGCGTCAGATCCATGTCCGGTTCCCTTGTGGATGGCCGCGCGGGAGCGGGCGGCCTTCGCCCTACAGGCTATGGGCCGGCGTGGGGAAGGATTAGCCGTTGCCGGCCGCATGGGCTTGTGAGCAAACTGCAGCAATGGAGCGACGCGAACTCAACGATCTGATGGCCTTCGCCGCCGTGGCGCGCGAGCGCAGCTTCACCCGGGCCGCCGCCACGCTGGGCATGTCGCCCTCGGCGCTCAGCCACGCCATGCGCGGGCTGGAGGAGCGCCTGGGCGTGCGCCTGCTGGCCCGCACCACGCGCAGCGTGGCGCCCACCGACGCCGGCGAACGCCTGCTGCAATCGCTGGACCCGGCCCTGGCCGAGATCGAGCACGGCCTGGCCGCGCTGGGCGAATGGCGCCAGGCGCTGGCCGGCAGCGTGCGCATCACCACCTTTTCCTATGCCGCGCAGATGGTGCTGGAACCCAAGCTGCCCGGCTTCCTGCTGGCCCACCCGGAGGTGCAGGTGGAAGTGAGCATCGACAACGGCCTCACCGACCTGGTGGCCGAAGGCTTCGATGCCGGCATCCGCTTCGGCGAGCACGTGGACAAGGACATGATCGCCGTGCGCGTCGGCCCGGACCTGCGCACGATCGTCGTGGGCACGCCCGGCTACTTCACCCGCCACCCCAGGCCAAAGACGCCGGCCGACCTCGAACGCCACGCCTGCATCGGCTACCGGCTCAAGAGCACCGGCGGCCTGCTGCCATGGGAGTTCGAGCGCGACGGCCGCGAGTACAACGTCCGCACGCGCGGCCCGCTGATCGCCGACGAAGTGCCGCTGACGCTGGCCGCGGTGCGTGCCGGCGTCGGCCTGGGCCTGATGATGGAACACGAAGTGGCCGACGACCTGGCCGGCGGCCGCCTGGTCCAGGTACTGGACGACTGGTGTCCCACCTTCCCCGGCTATCACCTCTACCACCCCAGCCGGCGGCAGACGCCGCCGGCGCTCAGGGCGTTGATCGATTGGTTGAAGGTTGCGGGGTGAGAGGGCGAAGAACGAGGTCAGGTTGGCTCAACTGTCAAAAGTGCAACTGTCCCCGTTCGTCAACTCGAAGCGCACTCAGCTCTGTTTCTAACCTTTTTCGCCAATCTAGCTCATGGCTCAGACAGTTCGCCTTCGAGCTTGCGAACGAAGTCCGTCAGCCCCTGCCCGCAGGCATGGCAATACTCCCTTAGCTGCAGGAGATCCAGCCTTCGCGAACCTCGTTCCACGTCGCTGACATAGGACTGCGGACGCTGCAAGCGCACGGAAAGATCGGTCTGGGTCAACTGTGCAGACAAGCGCATGGCCCGCAAGTGCTGCAGAAGAGTTTGGTATTCGGACTTGTGAATGGACTTGGGCGGCATGGACCGGCTCTGCGAGGCCGGTCCGAACCCTATATCTGCTTTCCGGATATCTGAAAATCAGATATTCTTCCTCGCCATCGGAGGCCCATTGCGAGGCTGGTCGGGGAATGAGCGTGTTGGCACAGTGGAAAAAAGCTTGGGCGATGCTCCAGGTACGGCAACTGAGAGTGGGAGCATGGTCATGCCCACTGTGCAGAGGACTGATCCATCTACGCCTCGCCGCTGACGAGACAGCAGTCCGCTGCATCCGTTGCGGCGCCTCCGCCATTACTCAGTCCATCGCCAAAGTGATCGGCGATGAGTACCCATCGCTGGGCTCGCTGGCGGTCTGCGAGTTATCGTCCCGCGGAACTTTGGTGGAGTGGTTGAGTAAGCATGCCGGATCGCTAACGACTAGCGAATATGTCGCTGGCGGCGTCCCCGGAGAGTTCTACGATGGAGTACGGTGCGAGAACGTCGAGCACCTGACTTATGCCGATGCATCGTTCGATTTGTGCACTTCCACCGAAGTGTTCGAACACGTCCGGGACGATGCTGCGGGATTCGGCGAAATCAGGCGAGTGCTGAAGCCGGGCGGCAAATGCATCTTCACCGTGCCAATGAGCGAAAAGAGGGAAACGGTTGAACGAGTCAGAGTAGACGGAGCCGTGCTGACACACTTGCTCCCCCCCGAGTACCATCGGGATCCTTTTAGGATGCATGGCCAAGTACTATGCATGCGCAACTATGGATATGACATCGCGGACAGGCTGCTGCATGCTGGATTCTCAAGCGCGCGGATCGTTCACACTCATGCGCGAATGATGGGGTACGCCAGGCCAGTAATCTTGGCGACTCGTTAGGGTGTGTCGTAGTCACTCGTTCGCCGTGGGGACCAAGACACGCTTCGCCGGCGTCAGGCCGCCCATCGGCCACGCAAATCCACGCGCCCATCAATTAAGTTAATCTTACTTTGACCGAGCTAGTGGTAACGAAGTAACCCGCCCCTATCCAACGTCGCGCAGCAAGGACACCCCCGGCTAGCCGGGACGTTAACGTCTTTCGAGAAAAACTGTCAGGGCACGAAGCCAGCCTTGACACCCCCCTCGTCTCACAGGATCCTCCCGCCGTTCCGCGAAGCACATCGCAGTTCCGCCTACACGTACGCATACAGCTATCAGGACCGGCTCGTGACGGCCGATATGTGAAAATCTGATTTTGCGAAGCGATCCATGGATGGCAACGTAACAAGCGACGTACAAATGCATATCACACGTGCACTTAGCGATAGCGCACGCGACTTTCAGGACGTGGTCTGGCCGCGGATATCAACCACGCCACTGGTTGGTGGCGGTGTGATTCGCCCTGTAGAGGCTGTTGCCGAGAAGGACTTCAAGGACGAGCTGGATCTCTTGGCCGGGATTGATGCCTGGCAGATCCTTTACAGCCCCAGTGCCGTTCGCGGCATCGCAAGCAGGGTCCAGTGGGGAGCTTGCTATGCGTCATTCACGATCCGCACTCGACTTCCGTCCGGCAACGAGACAGAGTTCCACAAGCGCCTGCGCGCGATCGAGAGCAGCGAACAGGGGCACCTTTTCCCACACCTAACAATTCAGGCCTACTTGGACCAACGGCAAGGGCGACTTATCGCAGCGGCAGCGGTGAGCACAAAGCACTTGATAGAAACCGCTGCAGTGCTTGTTGAGAACCGAGAGCGCCTGCACCCACGTCCGGACCTCTACGGCTTCAGGGGCAATGCGGACGGCACCGAGTTCCTCTACATGCACTGGGACTACCTCAAGTACAAGTACGTACTCGCCGAAGACAACACTGTTTTCGGTGGCCCTTAGACCTCTGGGCACCATGGTTCCTAACTCACCATCTCCGGGAATTGATCGTATGGATACGCCTACTGGCCCTTCAGTACCCGGGATCCCGGAATCAACCAGCGCTCCCCCAGACACTTCAGACGTGGCGAGTTCGATCAGCTTTCCCTCTTTAAACCGCCTTCTTGACAGTCACGCTTTGATCATCGACGGCACCCCAAGCCCTTGGCTTCGCTGGAGCTTGCCCGTCGGCCTGGCTGGAGCGGGAATCGGCGTGCTATTCGGCCACACGCTAAGCGGCAATGCAGCCGGATGGGGAGCGCTAGCCGGCCTCGTCGTTGAGGTAGCGGGCCTAGGCGCCTGGTCGTTTCTCCGACTCAAGGGCGCTTGGCGCACGTTCGTTCATGCCAAATCCACGCATGCTGAGGAGCTTGAACGCGAATACCTTCTGTACCGACAGCTTGTGCAGCATGTACGGCTATTTTCACTTGCAGAGCGGCAGCGCCGGCTGCGGTATATCCGCGACCGTCGAGCCACCATGCAGGAGCGACTTGGCCTATTTACAGGCAGCATGGAAAAGCTAGGTGTCCTTCCGATACTAATCGCGCTCTATCTGCAGTTCAGATACTGGCAGTGGGACGGCTGGAGGCCACTCTTCAACGTCACGTTAGCGCAAGGCTTGCTCGCTGCCCTGATGTTAACCGCGTACTTCTTGTCTTGGTTCTTGATCCGGCTGCGCCTTCGGGTGCACGCCTACGAGTTGCTACTTGAGGAAGCGAACCAACAAGAGGACAGCGACGAACATGGCTGAGCTTCGCGTTGAATCCGCTAACATCCGTGTACGCCGCTCATGACAAGCCAGTAAGGGACTAGAGCCATCTCTTTGCACTCAAGTCGGGGAATGAGGTTGTCGCTCGCTCCCTTCACTCGGCTAATGGTCACTCCGTGCGCCTGGCGAGCCCCCTTTGGAGCCATACTGTGTGACCGGCAACGGCTTTCTAATTCCAGGAGGAAGGATCTGGCATATCGGGATAAGTGGACTGTCAGTCAGGTACCCACTTCTCGGAGTTCGCGGCAATGCGGGCCAGTCATCTGAGCTCTGGTCATACGTTAGCTGAATCGAGATCATGCTCCCTCCCAGCTATAGCGATACATATGCCCATCGGACTGGCAGGGTTCAAGTGAATGACCCGCTTGACCGCAAACCCCTTCCATATCCGATAGACCACGAACGGATGCAGGCGCGTCGAATACCAGTGAATCTCGATCATAGGCCGAATACGCCTCGACCATAAGCACACCTGAAGGTTCAAGTATCGCTTCCGCGATACATTGATGGCCTCTTCGCTCAAAGGCATGAGCTATCCCCTCCGCGGATCCAAACAAGCAAATTCAAGCTAGAAGTGAACCTAACTCCGCTACTTGGGCTTACAGCTAAAGCGAACCTTAAGCACCCCTTTTCTCTCGCGCCTACCCAACCACGCGCGCAATAGTCGTCACTACCTCTGGGTCGCTCAGATACTCTGCGATCCCATGGTGGTTTTCGCTCCCGTTCCTAACGTTATTGTAGTTGCGCACCTTGGGGTCGCCGCCGAAGTTGGAAGCACCAATCTCGTAGAGCGCAACGACGTCGTGCGCGTCACGCGCGTTGAACCATTCATGTACACCTGCCGGCGCGCGCCTCGGCTTGGCGTCAGAAGGCAGCCTGTCGTAGATTTCGGGGATGCCGAGCGGTGAACCGAGCGTCACCAGAAGCGCTACGTTGGCGCGCTCTTTTCGATTCATCAGCACGTTGTATGCAACAACCGAGCCGAGCGAATGGGCCACCACGATGCACGGATCATGGGTTGGGATGGTCTCATCCACAAGATCGTTGATCTCCATGCGGGCGCCCTTCTGCGTGAGATAGCACCAGACATCGCGAGTGAACAGTTCGATGGATCCGGAGGCCACTCCAGGCAGTTTATTCAACAGCCGCAGCGCCGCCAGCACGGCAGGCCAATTGAGTACACCCTTTTCCTGCGAGACGCCGGCTTCTTCGGCAATCTCCGTATCAGTGATGCCTCGTTGTCTTGCCATATTCATGACGAGCTTGGCAATGAATTCCTGCTCGACCGCGCTGGAGGGTCCAGCCTGCGCTGCACCCTTGTCAACCAGCGTCCTGAAGGATTCCCGCGATTCGCGTTGGGTCTGTGCGAACAAGGCGTCGCCGTAATAGGGAAACGCCACGTCGCCAAGGAGCTGCGGATCATGACCAGCCTTGCGAAAAGCTTCCTTGAGGGCGTCGCACCACTCATTCTTCAGCTTCTCGGACAGCTTCCCTTCCTGCCTCCGACCGTGGATGAAAACAATCTTCATTGGAGATCTCCTCTCTCGAACATTTCGATAAGTGTCCTTCCGTAGTCGCGGCGGAAGGTGGTCCATTCGCAGTTGAGGCGCTGGTGACCAGCCTCAACTACTGTCGGATGCACGCCCAATTGTTCTGCCAACGGTCCGAGGTACGACCAGCCTAGACCGAACATCGGCAGGGCCGGGGCAGACGCGCGCGGTGGAACATTAGCCCCGGCATAAATCCTCATTAGATTGAAGTCAAAGATCAACGGTGATAGCTCATGAGCATATTCCTCGGGCTGCGCCTGCCGTTCTATATCCATTAATATCTCCGACAGCTTGACCTCGTCGCTCCTTAGTGCGAGGGCGTAGCATGCGTAGAGCGCCAGGGTCGGATCGATCGTTGGTCCGTCGGACAGAGCCCTACGCAGCTCGCGCCCGACGACCTTTTGCAAGTGGTGGAGACGACCCGACATAGCAAGCTCTGCTGCCACACCACGTCTGACCTTTAGGGCGCTCTCCGACGCGGAATCTGGACCCGCATCTTCAATGGCAGCGGCTATGTCGTCGACGCTGATCGCGCGGGATGCAGAAGCCAGTGTTATTGACCGCAGCAACCCCCCCGGTGCTGAAATGACGCCGCGGTACCCATCTATAACCGGCAGGAAGAAGAATGTCCCTTCCTTGAGAAGCACCACCACCGATCTAGGCGCCGACATACCGCTGACGGGAGCAATCCGAGCGAGCCGGATCAGCGTCCCGTTCTCTTGGCGCTTCAGTCCGAAATCCAGCTGATTTTTGTCATACAACACATCCTCTATTTCCACCAATTTGATGAGGTAGGTGCAGTTGACGCCGACGGAGAAAGGAAGCTGTGCCTCGATCTGATCCCTGAAGGGGCCGTCGCCCTTCCTAGCCATGCTCAGCAACCACGGATCTATCGTGGGCATACTGGCCTTGAAGGCCTGTTTCCGCATAAGGCTTGCCGCGGCCTTCGGGGTGATCGCCATAGGACTGCTTATACCGCGGGAAATTTCATAAGCGACAACATCGTCTGGCTGTTCCGGCACGGCTGGTAGGGTGATCTTCTTTCGCGGAACAGGATTTGTGATGTTCTTTACTGCAGTGTCCGCAGCCATGCCAACAAACATGGGACGACGAGACGTCAGTATGAAATCCGGTGTCTGCTCCGAGCAGGCCTTGCGTGCTCGCTTGGGAACCTCCTTCAGCAGGTAGTCTTCGAGGGTCCACGCAGGTATTACAGGTGAGGAGAATTCTGGCCAGGTCTCGCACACGCCCTCAGGCGGCTGAAGCAAGGTCTCCAAGAGGACTTGCGTGAATACTCCCTCGCCAGAGGACTCCTTTGCCGTCTGTGACGCCTCGGTGGCATAAAAGATATCGACTTTTCCCTTTTGCCCTCCTGCCACCGGCCCACGCGTCAGCACGCTCCTACCGTTCACCCTTCCCAGCTCAGTGTACGGGTCGATAGCGTTCCTGCAGGCGTCACAGATAATCAGTACATGTGGAATGCCGAGGTAGCGCCCATCCTCCCGGGTTGCGGTAATCTGGATCGCTTCATCCGGCCGAGATCCTGCCTCCGAAAGCACAAGTTGCTCGTCGCCGCCGCTCTTGGCGATTCCGTGCCCGGAAAAGAAGAGCACGAGGATGTCCGGCTGCAGCTTGACCTGCTCGGTAATTGCATCCTGAACGTCACGGACCGTAACCATGCCACCGTTGCGGTCGGTCAGCGTTTTGCCGTTGACCGTCATGCCATAGCTGGCCTGACCATCAAGCCAGTCCGCAACCGCGTGCGCTCCGGCAGCAGCACCTTTCAGATCGGGTAGAAGCCCACCCGTCCGATCGACACCTACCGCCACGTAACCCACGTTCCGCAGTTGCATGACTGCCTCCTTGTTGACGATAGCCGTCCACCGTCGCGAAAGCCGTTCCCTCGGACGCAGGGCCCACGACCGACCTGCCTACGACGTCGGCTTCTTGTATGTAGCGGATTGTTAGAGATAATCCCTGAACGGGCATGTCAGGAAATTCCCGACAGGTGCGGACCGGGCAGTGGACGCGCCCCTCTCGCAGGTAGATCAAGTGCCCGGTCGTTGATCTCGTATTCCCCTGCCCCGTCTGAGAGAAGGAGCGGGGGCCCCAGGCTGACTTACAGCCAGAATTAGCCTGACATCGTTACTCGATCGGGCGAACGAGATCGAGTTTCCTTACCAATATGGATTGACTTGACTAACTTCGATAAATAGGGTTTGGCTGACTTGCTACTAGAAGTTAACCTGCCCCCGTTAGCTCGAGCTTCTAGGATTTTTAAATAGGAAGCCACTCATACTTCACTTTAACATCATATTAGACTGATCGCTTTGCACCACCGCTACTAGCGGATAGGGCGCTTTTGAAAAGCGCATCTATGCCCAGTTCGCAGCCTTAAGTACCGCGATCAACTCAGCCTCGAATAAGCGAAACGCTTCATGCGCACGTAGAGGCGAATAATCACTTATTCCTGTCGCTATTAGACTTTTTCTACGCGCCATGTCCGCCCTAAACTGTTTAAGCTTTCGCCCTGACAACTCGGATGCAATCACGAGCTTTTCTTCCATTATGACCTTGGGATCAGCCCTTCTTTGGACTTCCGCATGCGCAGGGAGCGTCAGTTGAACCCGCCCCCTTGATCGATCTGCCGCACAGCGGATTGCATCCTCGGAGAACAAGAACCAAGCCTCTGTCATTCGGACAGGAACGACACAGACATACGGCACATTCAGGCCAGAATTGACTGCCGCATCGTTTATTTCTCGAACCCGATCACCTCGACTAAAAGTATCGGTATCGCGGTGAATAAAGTAGATGTCAGCGGGATAAAACTTCAGCACCTGCAAGAATCTAATCTCTAGAGTACGAGACGCGTCGTCCAGCGCCGATGGATTTGCCCACTCGCCCGAGAAGGGAACCGAGCAATGCTGTTCTAACAACCACTCGATGGGTGAGGACAACATCTTATCGTCGCTGCCCTCGGTTATGAGGACATACTGCATCACTGCTGGTCCTCAGGGCCATCTAGGGGCAATTGCAATTGCCTTCGATAGCGTGCCGCGACGGAGTGCTCGGAGATTGTTGTCGAGCTATTTAGTGGGAGCCCCTTCAAATAGGAAATCGCAACCCCGTCTGAGATTGCCTCCATGCTAGCTTTGGCACGCCACGTGTCAGGCAACCCCAAGAACTTCACACTCCGTACCCGTCGCCCAAAAACTGGCATAGATTCGGAAACCGCGAACACGACGTCATTCCTGTTCAGATACTTCACAACGGCTGGGGAATGCGTAGAGATAATGACTTGACGCAACGGGTTGTCGAATGAGATTTCACTATCTGCATCAGCAGATATTCTGTAAAGAAGATCCAGCATCGCGTCTACGCGTTGCGGATGGATTCCGTTTTCAGGCTCCTCCAAGCAAATCAACCCCCCTTCATCAGGATCCATTTCTATGACGGATAGAGCCACAAACCGCATGGTGCCATCCGAGAGCGAACCGGCTGGCAATTCTAGCTCATTCTTATCCTTCATCATGAAACGAAGTGCACGCCGGGACTCGTCTCTATCAACTCGGACAGAACGCACGTCTTCCACTAAGCTAACAAGAGAGTTGGCCAGCCGAATGTATAGTTCCTCGGAAATTCTAGAATCTCTAGCAAGCCTATTAAGCACCGCTGGAACGTGCCTGCCAGAGGGATCAATTCGCGGGGGACTCTCAAAATCGTCGACTGCCCTGAGAGCACTTGGCTCCAGCTGAAGCTGGCGCCATGACCTCATTTCGTTACGCACCACTACCGCAGTTCTGGTTTCATCCGCGTTCTGGGCAGAGGACAACACAGTCCTTGGCAACCCTGCCGCTGCAAATCCGGCGGCCCCACCACCACCTCGCTTCGACTTCTCTTGATCCTGCATACGGTCCGATTGGAGACGAACGACACCACCCCTTCGACCATCTTGGTCTGTCTGGATAAAGGTAGTTCTTCTCGCAGATGCTTTCACTACGGAATTGATCCATCTCTTTGAATGGGCAAACCGCAACCGCTTGGCTGACTCTGCCTTGGCGATGTAATTGAGTTCTTCTTTCTCAAGACGAATCCTGTACGGCCCGTCCTGCGAAGATTCGAGAACTAGCGCCAACTCGTAATAAACAAAGGTTGCACTGGCCTCCGCTCGCTGACCAAAGTCATCGGCACTATCAGGGGAAATAACCATCTCTGCCCGGAACTCTATTCGGCCGGTATTCGGATCCGAGAAGAGTGAGCGCACATCCTCCCCGCCTCGAATAGATCTAGCAGCGTCGACAAAGGTCTTATCGGCCAGATTCGAAAGAAATGCGATCGCATCGAAGAGATTGGACTTTCCAGCCCCATTTGGACCTGCGATACAGGTGAATGGACCAAAGTGGACATCCACATCCACCAAATTCTTGAAGCCCCTAACGAACAACCGCGTAAGCATCTCAATCTCACAGTGTAGGAATTTGAGAACAAGATAACTCTGGACTGATTTACCAAACACTTCCAGTGCTTGGCGCAACAAAGAAGAAGGCCCCGGATCCGGGGCCT
>DNXT01000258.1:20717-21253 GCA_003505795.1 Lysobacteraceae bacterium
TCTTGTACTGCTTGATCGCCCGGGCCACATCCTTCCCACTCATCTTGCCATCCTTCGCCAGCGCGGCGATCGCCGCATGCGCGATGTAGTACCGATCCACCTCGAAGTGGCGGCGCAGGTTGGCGCGGGTGTCGGAGCGGCCGAAGCCGTCGGTGCCCAGCACGCTGTAGGTGGTCGGCACGAAGCTGCGGATCTGGTCGGCGAACAGGCGCACGTAGTCGGTGGCGGCGATCGCCGGGCCCTGGCGGCCTTCCAGCAGCTGGGTGACGTAGGGCTTGCGCTGCTCGCCCTCCGGGTGCAGGCGGTTCCAGCGCTCGGCGTCGAAGCCTTCCCGGCGCAGCTCGTTGAAGCTGGGGCAGGACCAGATGTCGGCGGTGACGCCGAAGTCCTTGTCCAGCAGTTCGGCCGCGGCGATCGCCTCGCGCAGGATGGTGCCCGAGCCCAGCAGCTGCACGCGCAGCTCGCCCTTCTTGGGCTTGCCGGCGTCCTTGAGCAGGTACATGCCCTTGATGATGCCTTCCTCGGCGCCTTCCGGC
>DNXT01000258.1:21364-24033 GCA_003505795.1 Lysobacteraceae bacterium
CCTTCCTCGGCGCCTTCCGGCATGCCGGGGTGGGCGTAGTTCTCGTTCATCAGGGTGATGTAGTAGTACTCGTCCTTCTGCTCCTCCATCATCGACTTGATGCCGTGCTGCATGATCACGGTCACCTCGTAGCCGAAGGTGGGGTCGTAGCTGCGCACGTTGGGGATGCCGCCGGCGACGATCTGGCTGAAGCCGTCCTCGTGCTGCAGGCCCTCGCCGTTGAGCGTGGTGCGGCCGGCGGTGCCGCCGAGCAGGAAGCCGCGGGTGCGCATGTCCGCCGCCTGCCAGGCGATGTCGCCCACGCGCTGGAAGCCGAACATCGAGTAGTAGATGTAGAACGGCAGCATCGGCACGTCGCTGACCGAGTAGCTGGTGCCGGCGGCCATCCACGAGGCGATCGCGCCCGGCTCGCTGATGCCCTGCTGCAGCACCTGGCCGGACTGGTCCTCGCGGTAGTACATCAGTTGGTCGGCGTCGACCGGCTTGTACTTCTGGCCGAACGGGGCGTAGATGCCGATCTGGCGGAACATGCCCTCCATGCCGAAGGTGCGCGCCTCGTCGGCGACGATCGGCACGATGCGCGGGCCCAGTTCCTTGTCGCGCAGGGCGATGTTGAGGCTCTGCACGAACGACATGGTGGTGGAGTAGGTGCGCTCGCCGCTGTCCTTGAGCAGGCGCTCGAACTTGTCCAGGGTCGGGGCGACGAACGACTTGCTGGCCTTGGTGCGGCGCTGTGGCAGGAAGCCGCCCAGCGCGTTGCGGCGCTCGAGCATGTACTGCACTTCCGGCGAGTCCTTGCCCGGGTGGTAGAACGGCACCTGGCCGTCGGCCAGCTGGGCGTCGGTCACCGGGATGTTGAAGCGGTCGCGGAAGTGGCGGACGGCGTCGTCGTCGAGCTTCTTGGTCTGGTGGGTCGGGTTCAGCGCCTCGCCGGCCGAGCCCATGCCGTAGCCCTTGACCGTCTTGGCCAGGATCACGGTCGGCATGCCCTGGGTGTTCACCGCCTGGTGGTAGGCGGCGTAGACCTTGTGCGGGTCGTGGCCGCCGCGGTTGAGGCGCCAGATGTCGTCGTCGGACAGGCCGGCGACCATCGCCGCGGTCTCCGGGTACTTGCCGAAGAAATGCTCGCGCGTGTACGCGCCGCCGAAGGCCTTGCAGTTCTGGTACTCGCCGTCGACGGTCTCCATCATCAGCTTCTTGAGCACGCCGTCGGTGTCCTTGGCCAGCAGCGCGTCCCAGTAGCCGCCCCACAGCAGCTTGATGACGTTCCAGCCGCCGCCGCGGAACACGCCTTCCAGTTCCTGGATGATCTTGCCGTTGCCGCGCACCGGGCCGTCCAGGCGCTGCAGGTTGCAGTTGACCACGAAGATCAGGTTGTCCAGGCCCTCGCGGCCGGCCAGCGCGATCGCGCCCAGGGTCTCCGGCTCGTCAGACTCGCCGTCGCCGATGAAGCACCACACCTTGCGGTCGGACTTCTCGATCAGGCCGCGGTGCTCCAGGTACTTCATGAACTGCGCCTGGTAGATCGCGCCCAGCGGGCCCAGGCCCATCGACACGGTCGGGGTCTGCCAGAACTCGGGCATCAGCCACGGGTGCGGGTAGGACGAGATGCCCTGGCCGTCCACTTCCATGCGGAAGTTGTCGAGCTGGGCCTCGCTGATGCGGCCCTCGAGGAAGGCGCGGGCGTAGATGCCGGGGGCGCTGTGGCCCTGGATGTAGAGCAGGTCGCCCGGGTGGCTGTCGGACGGGGCGCGCCAGAAATGGTTGAAGCCGACGTCGTACAGGGTGGCCGAGGACGCGAACGAGGCGATGTGGCCGCCAAGGTCGCCGGGCTTGCGGTTGGCGCGCACCACGGTGGCCATCGCGTTCCAGCGGATGATCGAGCGGATCTTCCACTCCAGCGCGGCGTCGCCGGGGCTCTTGGCCTCGTTGGCCGGGGCGATGGTGTTGACGTACTCGGTGGTCGGCGAGAACGGCAGGTAGGCGCCGGCGCGGCGGGTCTGCTCGACCATGCCTTCCAGCAGCTGGTGCGCGCGGTCCGGGCCCTCGATGTCGATGACCGCCTTGAGCGATTCGAGCCACTCCTGGGTCTCGAGCGGGTTCGGATCGTTCTGCAGCACTTCGTTCAACCAATTCATTAGCAGCGCTCCCATTGCGCACGCGTGTGCGCCGGCGTGGATTTCTTGAACCGCGAAGTGTAACCCACGGCCCTTGCGCCACGACCGGCTACGGGTGCGTATGGAGGCTGGAAACGCAGGGTTTTTCACCGCTGGATTCGCCGCTGGAATGGGCGTCATTCGCAATCGAAATAGCGCGGCCGCGAACGCCATGAAACTCGTGTGCACTGCAACATGAGCGGTGCGCGGCGGCGGGCCGGCCGGGTGCGACCGAATGCGTCGCCGGGGGAACGGACGGCGCGATCCCGCGGGTCGCACCATCGGGGTCGGGCCAGCGCGCGGCTGACGACCTGCTGCTGGTCCTGCGCTGGCGCCGGATCGTCGCTGCGACCCTGCACGGCGAAGGTGCGCGCCGCACCCGCGTCGCCACCGCGTCGACGCGGGTGCCGCCGGCCGCGTGCGTTTTCCGCGGCCGGCGAACCGGCCCGCTGGTCGCCGAACCGGTCCGGGGTACGGCCGATCCCGGTGACGCCGTCGCGCAGGCTTATCGCT
>DNXT01000256.1:0-3517 GCA_003505795.1 Lysobacteraceae bacterium
CCCGCCGCCGTGATGGTCAGTCGCGGAAGTTGTCGAACTGCAACGGCAGCTCGAAGTCGGCCTTCTTCAGCAGCGCGATCGCGTCCTGCAGGTCGTCGCGCTTCTTGCCGGTGACGCGCAGCTTGTCGCCGTTGATCTGCGCCTCGACCTTGAGCTTGGCTTCCTTGAGCCGGGCCGCCAGCTGCTTGGCCTGCTTCTGCTCCAGGCCCTGCCTGACCGTCACCTTCTGGCGCGCGCCGGCCAGGTTGGTCTCGATGTCGCCGAACTCCAGGCAGCGCGCATCGATGCCGCGCGCGGTCAGGCGCTGGCGCAGGATGTCGGTCATCTGCTTGAGCTGGAAGTCGCTGGGCGCGGACTGGTTGATCAGCTTGCCGTCCTCCAGCTCGAACTTCGCATCCACGCCCTTGAAGTCGAAACGGGTGGAAAGCTCGCGGTTGGCCTGGTCCACGGCATTGGTCAGTTCGTGCTTGTCGACTTCGGACACCACGTCGAAGGAAGGCATGCAAAGGCTCCTGCAGATCGTAAAAACGGCCTCCATTCTAGGCCATCGCGTCCTGGGCGCCGGTCCCATGGCGCCGGCATGCGCCAGGCCGGCCACGGCCGCCGGCGATGATGCTGCGCGGGGCCTGGCCTGTCCCGGCCTTGCCGCAGGCGATAATGGGGCATGCCGAGTCCCCGTTCCCCGTTGCGTGCGGTCGCCTGGATGCTGGCCGCGGTCGCCTGTTTCTCGCTGATGGATGCAGGCATGAAACTGCTGTCGGCCCACTATCCGGTGCTGCAGGTCACGATGCTGCGCGGCGCCGCCTCGCTGCCGTTCGTGCTGGTGTGGGTGCTGGCCACCGCCGGCGCGCGCTCGATGCTGCCGGTGCGCTGGGGCCTGCACCTGCTGCGCGGCGCGCTCGGCATGGCGATGATCGGCTGCTTCGTGTTCGCGCTGCAGCGGATGCCGCTGTCGACCGCCTACACGATCTACTTCGTCGCGCCGCTGCTGGTGGCGGCGCTGTCGGTGCCGCTGCTGGGCGAGACGGTGGGGCCGCGGCGCTGGACCGCGATCGCGATCGGCCTGGTCGGGGTGGTCGTGGTGCTGCGCCCGGGCGTGGACGGCATCGTCTCGCTGCCCGGGCTGATGGTGCTGCTGGCGGCCACCGCCTATGCGATCGCCGCGGTCACGGTCAGCCTGCTGACCCGCACCGACACGCCGCAGTCGATGGTGGTGTGGTTCCTGGCGATCATGGCGCTCGGCGCCGGGCTGCTGGCGATTCCCGGCTGGGTGCCGCTGCGGCCGCAGCACGCCGGGCTGATCGCCGGCATGGGCCTGGCCGGCGCGCTTGGGCAGATCGCGCTGACCCGCGCGTTCCAGTCCGGCGAGGCCTCGATGATCGCGCCGCTGGAATACACCGGCCTGGTCTGGGTGATCGGCTGGGACTGGCTGCTGTGGCGGGTGCTGCCGGACCGGGTGACCTGGATCGGCGCGGCGATCATCGTCGCCAGCGGGCTGTACCTGCTGCGCCGCGAGCGGGTGCGCAAGGCGGAACGCCCGCCCGCGCTGGATCATCCGTGAAGGATAGGCTCCTGCCCGGCCTAGGATAGAACCAGATGGAATAACGCCCGCCGGCATTGGCTGGTAGGCTTCACGCCCCCCTCGTTCCCCATCCGGTCCCACGCGCGGTGATCCAGTTCCAGCGCCTGCACAAGTCCTATTCCGTCGCCGGCCGCGAGGTCGTCGCCCTGCATCCGCTCGACCTGGAGATCCGGGCCGGCGAGGTGTTCGGCATCATCGGCCACTCCGGCGCCGGCAAGTCCACCCTGATCCGCCTGATCAACCGGCTGGAGGAGGCCAGCGGCGGGCGCCTGCTGGTCGACGGCGAGGACGCCACCGCACTCGACCGCGACGGCCTGCGCGCGCTGCGTCGCCGGATCGGCATGATCTTCCAGCACTTCAACCTGCTGTCCTCGCGCACCGTGGCCGGCAACGTCGCCTTCCCGCTGGAACTGGCCGGCACCGCCCGCGCGGAGATCGACGCGCGCGTGGCCGAACTGCTGGACACCGTCGGCCTGCGGGCGCACGCGGACAAGTACCCGGCGCAGCTGTCGGGCGGGCAGAAGCAGCGCGTCGGCATCGCCCGCGCGCTGGCCACCGGCCCGCGGATCCTGCTGTGCGACGAGGCCACCAGCGCGCTCGACCCGCAGACCACCGCCTCGGTGCTGGCGCTGCTGGCGAAGATCAACCGCGAACTGGGGCTGACCATCGTGCTGATCACCCACGAGATGGACGTGATCCGCCGCGTCTGCGACCGCGTCGCGGTGCTCGACGCCGGCTACCTGGTCGAGAGCGGGCCGGTCACCGAGGTGTTCCTGCACCCGCAGCACCCGACCACGCGCCGGTTCGTGTCCGAGGCCGAGCACGTCGACGAGGGCGAGCTGCACAAGGACTTCGATGCGGTGGCCGGGCGCATCGTGCGGCTGACCTTCCTCGGCGGCGACACCTACCAGCCGCTGCTGGGCCGCATCGCCCGCGACACCGGCGTGGACTACAACATCCTGTCCGGCCGCATCGACCGCATCAAGGACACCCCGTACGGGCAGCTGACCATCGCCCTGTCCGGCGGCGACGTCGCCGCCGCGCAGGCCGGCTTCGCCGCCGCCGGCGTGCAGGTCGAGGAACTGCGCGCATGAGCCCGTTCCCGGTCGCCGCCGCCGCCGGCTTCTTCCGCAACCTCGACGCCGCCAAGTGGGGCGAGATCGGCCAGGCCACGCTCGACACGCTGCTGATGCTGGCCGGCTCGCTGCCGCTGACCCTGCTGATCGGCCTGCCGCTGGGCGTGCTGCTGTTCCTGTCCGGTTCGCCGCAGCTGCGCCGCCGGCCGCTGCTGCACGGCGTGCTGGCGCTGGTCGTCAACCTGCTGCGCTCGGTGCCCTTCATCATCCTGATGATCGCGATGATCCCGCTGACGCTGGCGCTGATGGGCACCTCGCTCGGCGTGCGCGGGGCGATCCTGCCGCTGGTGGTGGGCGCCGCGCCGTTCTACGCGCGGCTGGTCGAGACCGCGCTGCGCGAGGTCGACCGCGGCGTGGTCGAGGCCAGCCAGGCGATGGGCGCGACCACCGCGCAGCTGGTGTTCAAGGTGCTGCTGCCGGAGGCGCTGCCGGGCCTGATCGCCGGCGCCACGGTGACCACCATCGCGCTGATCGGCTTCACCGCGATGGGCGGCGCGATCGGCTCGGGCGGCCTGGGCGACGTCGCCTACCGCGAGGGCTACCTGCGCTCGCGCTCGGACGTCGCGCTGGTCACGGTGGTGCTGCTGCTGGTGCTGGTGCAACTGCTGCAGATGCTCGGCGACCGCCTGGTGGCGCGCTATTCGCGGCGCTGACCGGCCGCCGCCGCCGTAGGAGCGACTTCAGTCGCGATGGGGCTTTTTCGAGGATGCCTTCAGGAGAGGCTGAATCCTGTGGGAGGGACTTCAGTCCGCGCCGCAGGGGAATTGAGAAGCCGTGTTGCCTGGCGCGCCGCCGCGCG
>DNXT01000256.1:3647-4971 GCA_003505795.1 Lysobacteraceae bacterium
CGCCGCGCGGGGCGATGCTTCCGATGAGGGCGGTTGCCTCCCGTAGGAGCGACTTCAGTCGCGAAGAGGCATTCCCGATGCCGCTCGAAACGATGGAAAGCGCCTCGGTCCTGTCCGGCCTCGCAGGACTTCCCGCAGGGCCTGCACCGAGCCCCGGGGTTGCGATCCCCCAATCCCGTTCCCGTCTGCTACGTTTCTCCTGTCGCCCCCGTTTCTCCCCTTCGGACCCCATCCATGAAGAAATCCGCATTCCTTCCCCTCCTGGCCGCCGCTTCGCTCGCGCTGGCCGCCTGCGGCGGCACGTCCGGCGGTTCCGGCGACACCCTGAGCGTCGCCGCCACCGCGGTGCCGCACGCCGAGATCCTCGAGGTGGTCAAGCCGATCCTCGAGAAGGAAGGGGTCAAGCTCGACGTGCACGTGTTCAACGACTACGTGCAGCCCAACGACCAGGTCGTGCAGAAGCAGATCGACGTCAACTACTTCCAGACCGAGCCGTACCTGGACGCCTACAACCGCGACCGCAACAGCCAGCTGACCACCGTGGTCGGCGTGCACATCGAGCCGTTCGGCGCCTACTCGCGCCGCTTCAAGTCGCTCGAGGAACTGCCGCAGGGCGCCGACGTGGTGATCCCGAACGACCCGAGCAACAACAGCCGCGCGCTGATCCTGCTGGACAAGGCCGGCCTGATCAGGCTGAAGGACCCGTCCAACGCCCTGTCGACCCAGCGCGACATCGTCGAGAACCGCAAGGGCCTGAAGTTCCGCGAACTGGACTCGGCGATGCTGCCGCGCGTGCTCGGCCAGGTCGACCTGGCGCTGATCAACACCAACTACGCGCTCGACGCCGGGCTCAACCCGACCCAGGACGCGCTGGCGATCGAGAGCAAGGACTCGCCGTACGTGAACTACCTGGTGGCGCGCCCGGACAACAAGGACGACCCGCGGGTGCAGAAGCTGGCCAAGGCGCTGACCGGCCCGGAGGTGAAGGCCTTCATCGAGCAGAAGTACAAGGGCGCGGTGCTGCCGGCGTTCTGAGCGGCCGCGCAGGCGCACGCCATGCCGTTGTTGCTGGCCATTCCGCTGGCGGTGGTGATCGCGCTGGCGGTCGCCGCGCTGCTGTTGCCGCTGTCGTTGCTGCAGCGCTTCCGCCACGGCCGCGCGCGGCGCCAGGCCCGCGGCTGGATGGTGGCGCTCAACCTGTGGTCGGCGCTGCTGTCGAGCGTGCTGTTCGCGCTGTTCGCCGCGATCGCCGGCATCTGGTGGAGCGGGGTATGGGTCCATGCGCCGGCCGGCTTCGCCATCGGCCTGCTGCTGGGAGGGCTCG
>DNXT01000256.1:5201-5373 GCA_003505795.1 Lysobacteraceae bacterium
GCCTGCTGCTGGGAGGGCTCGGCGCGCGGCTGAGCCGGTTCGAGGCGACCGCGCACGGCCTGTTCTACCAGCCCAACGCCTGGCTGGTATCGGCGCTGGCGCTGCTGGTGGCCGCCCGGGTGATCGCCGGCCTGGTGCAGGCCTGGCGCAGCGTCGCCAGCGGCGCGGCCTG
>DNXT01000257.1:0-2535 GCA_003505795.1 Lysobacteraceae bacterium
CGATCTGACTGGCGGCGCGAGCTCGGCGCCCACCTGCTGCCGTGGCACCGGCGCGGCTGGCCGTTGCTGCAGCAGCTGCCGGCGCTGTGGACGCATGGCGACTGGCACGCCTCCAACCTGCTGTGGCACGACGGCGCCGCGCCGCAGGTGGCGGCGGTGTTCGACTTCGGCCTGGCCGACCGCAGTTTCGCGCTGTACGACCTGGCCACCGCGATCGAGCGCAACCTGGTGCCGTGGCTGGACCTGGACCGCGGCCACCGCGCCAGCGCCGACCTCGGCCAGCTCGACGCGCTGCTGCAGGGCTACCACGGCGTGCGCGCGCTGGATGCACGGCAACTGCGCCAGCTCGTCGCGTTGCTGCCGCTGGTGCATGCCGACTTCGCCCTCGGCGAGATCGAGTACTTCGCCGGCATCACCGGTTCCGATGCCAACGCCGCGGTCGCCTACGAGCGCTACCTGATCGGCCATGCCGACTGGTTCGGCGGCGAGGATGGCCAACGCCTGCTGCGCCACCTGCACCACTGGAGCGCGGCGGTGGCCTGAACCGCCATTCCCTTGCGCGTGGCAGTCGCCACGCGCCCCCTCATTCGTTCGCCTGCCTGGAATTCCCATGTCCGCATCCACCCGCCTGTTCCCGCTCCATCCGCTCGCCCTCGCGCTCGTCGCCGGCCTGTCCGCGGCACCGACCCTGCACGCGCAGACCGTGCAGACGCCGGTGCAGCTCGACGCGGTCAACGTGCACGGCGAGCGCAGCGACGAGCGCACCGCCCTGGCCGGCTACGGCGACAGCAGCGTGCTCGATGCGCCGGTGTCGGTCACCGTGATCGACCGCGGCCAGCTGCAGGACCGCCAGGCGCGCGTGCTCAGCGAGGTGCTGCGCGCCGACGCCTCCGCCGCCGACGCGTATGCGCCGATCGGCTACTACGAGAACTTCAGCCTGCGCGGCTATCAGCTCAACGCCGCCAACGGCTATCGCATCAACGGCCTGAGCGCGGCCGGCGAGCAGATCGTCGCGCTCGACAACAAGGAGCAGGTGCAGGTGCTCAAGGGCCTGTCGGGCCTGCAGTCCGGCGTCAACGAGCCGGCCGGCCTGATCGACTACGTCACCAAGCGCCCGCGCCACGTGCGCTCGCTGGAGCTGGGCGTGGACGACGACGGCGGCCGCCGCGTCGCCGCCGACTGGGGCGACTGGTTCGGCACGCAGCAGCAGTTCGGGCTGCGCGTCAACGCCGCCTACGAGAGCCTGCGCCCGTACGTCGAGCACACCGACGGCCACCGCAAGTTCGTCTCGCTGGCCGCCGACTGGAAGCCCGGCGCGCAGTCGCTGCTGCAGTTCGACCTCGAGTACCAGCGCCGCTCGCAGCGCTCGGTGCCCGGCTACGCCCTGCTCGGCGGCACCGCGGTGCCGGACGTCGACGCGATCGACCTGGACCGCCTGCTCGCCTACCAGCCGTGGTCGCGCCCGGTCGGCATGGATTCGCTCAACACCCAGCTGCGCTACCGGTACCGCTTCAGCGAGGACTGGAACGCCGAGCTGGCCGCCTCGCGCAGCCGGGTCAGGATCAACGACTTCTCGGCCTTCGCCTGGGGCTGCTACGGCGTGGCCAGCTGCGCCGACGACGCGATCCCGAACTACTTCGGCCGCGACGGCGGCTACGACCTGTACGACTACCGCAATCCCGACGACGACCGCCGCCACGACCAGTTGCAGGCCACGCTGTCCGGGCGCTTCTCGAGCGGCCCGCTGGAGCACCAGCTGAGCCTCGGCGCGGACTGGCTGCGCCGCACCGTCGACCGCTACGGTTCGGTCAACGAATGGATCGGCAGCGGCGACATCCACGGCGATCCGCCGGTGTTCGACCCGACCTCCGAGCCGCTGGGACCGCGCCACCGGCGCCAGGACAGCCGCCAGAAGGCGCTGCTGGCCAGCGACCGCATCAGCCTGGGCGAGCGATGGCAACTGCTGCTCGGCGCGCGCCAGGTGTGGCTGGACGATCGCGCGTTCGACCGCGACGGCGCCCTCACCCGCCGCACCCGCAGCGACGGGCTGCTGCCGCAGGCCGCGCTGCTGTTCAAGCCGGCCGCCGCGTGGTCGCTGTACGCCAGCTTCGCCAAGAGCCTGGCCCTGGGCGGCACCGCGCCCTGGTTCGCCGACAACGCCGACGAGATCCTCGCGCCCACGCACGCCTACCAGAACGAGCTCGGCGCCAAGTTCGAACTCGGCGGCATTCGCCTGGGCGCGGCGCTGTTCGACATCCGCCAGGCCTACCAGTTCGCCCGGCCGCAGGCCGACGGCGGCTTCCTCTACGTGCAGCAGGGCCAGCTGCACAACCGCGGCCTGGAGCTGTCCGCCGACGGCAACGTGAGCGAGCGCCTACGCGTGGCCGCGAGCGTGACCGGCCTGCGCGCACGCGCCGAGAACACCGGCATCGCCGCCTACGAAGGCCACCAGGCGATCAACGTGCCGAAGCTGCGCGCCAGCGTGCAGGCCGACTACGCGCTGCCCGGCATCGACGGCCTGGCGCTGCTCGGCGG
>DNXT01000257.1:2726-3039 GCA_003505795.1 Lysobacteraceae bacterium
TGGCGCTGCTCGGCGGCGTGCAGTACAGCGCGCGCAAGTACGCCGACCGCATCGCCGGCGCCCAGGTCGACGGCTATGCCGTGGCGAACCTCGGGGCGCGCTACGCCACCCGCATCGGCGGCATCGCCAGCACCTGGCGGCTGTCGGTCGACAACCTGTTCGACCAGCGCTACTGGCGCGACGCCGGCGAGTACTCCGGCGACGCCTACCTGTTCCCGGGCGCTCCGCGCAGCGCGCGCCTGTCGCTGCAGATGGATTTCTGACCGATGCGCGCAAGCTTCCCCGCGCGGGCGGCGCTAGATCGGAAGAGCGG
>DNXT01000254.1 GCA_003505795.1 Lysobacteraceae bacterium
CAGGCGGCGGCGAACTCGGCGCCGATGCGCGCGCCCACGGCGGCCAGCGCGCCCCGCTCGATTTCGACCACGCGACGGCCGCTGGCGACCAGGTTGGCGTCGCCGACGGTGTCGGGGGACAGGGGCGATACGGCCATGCGGGACCCGGACGGAGAGTAGAATGGCCGCACATTTTATTAGGAAAGCACGTTGGACGCCGAAACCATCCGTAAACTCATCGAATCCGGCCTGCCGCAGGCCCGCGCCGAGGTCCAGGGCGACGATGGCGTGCATTTCGAGGCGACCGTGGTGTGCGAGGCGTTCCGCGGCAAGCTGCCGCTGGCCCGCCACCGCATGGTCTACGCCACGCTGGGCGAGCTGATGGGCGGCGCCATCCACGCGCTGCAGCTGAAGACGGTGACGCCCGACGAGGCGAACTGAAGCGCCCGGACCCCCATGCAGGAGCGACTTCGGTCGCGACGCGCTCACCACCGGAGCCGCTCCTGCGAGAAGATGACTCCCCTTTTCCATACGAAAGCCATGGCCAAGATCGTAGTGACCGGCGGCAACCCGCTGCACGGTGAAGTGAATATCTCCGGCGCCAAGAACGCGGTGCTGCCCATCCTGTGCGCGACGCTGCTCGCGGACGAACCGGTGGAGATCACCAACGTGCCGCAGCTGCACGACGTGATCACCACGGTGAAGCTGCTCGGCGAGCTCGGCGCGCAGGTCAGCATCGACGAGGGCACCCTGGCCAAGGGCAGTTCGATCACGGTCGACCCGCGTCCGGTCGACCAGCACGTCGCGCCGTACGAGCTGGTCAAGACCATGCGCGCCTCGATCCTGGTGCTGGGCCCCTTGCTGGCCCGGCACGGCGCCGCCGAAGTGTCGCTGCCCGGCGGCTGCGCGATCGGCTCGCGCCCGGTCGACCAGCACATCAAGGGCCTGCAGGCGCTGGGCGCCGAGATCGCGGTGGAGAACGGCTACATCAAGGCGTCCAGCAACGGCCGCCTGAAGGGCGGCCGCTACGTGTTCGACATGGTCAGCGTCACCGGCACCGAGAATGTGCTGATGGCCGCGGTGCTGGCCGACGGCACCACCGTGCTGGAGAACGCGGCGATGGAGCCGGAGGTCACCGACCTGGCCGACTGCCTGATCGCGCTCGGCGCCCGGATCGAGGGCGCCGGCACCTCGCGCATCGTGGTCGAGGGGGTCGAGCGCCTGGGCGGCGGTCGCCACGCGGTGCTGCCGGACCGGATCGAGACCGGCACCTTCCTGGTGGCCGCGGCGATGACCGGTGGCCGCGTGACCGTGCGCCGCGCGCGCCCGCATACGCTCGACGCGGTGCTGGACAAGCTCAAGGAGGCCGGCGCCGAGCTGGAATGCACCGAGGACAGCATCACCCTCGACATGAAGGGCAGGCGCCCGCGCGCGGTGAGTCTCACCACCGCGCCGTATCCGGCGTTCCCGACCGACATGCAGGCGCAGTTCATGGCGCTCAACTGCGTGGCCGAAGGCGTCGGCGTGATCAACGAGACGATCTTCGAGAACCGCTTCATGCACGTCAACGAGCTGCTGCGCCTGGGCGCGAAGGTGCAGGTCGAAGGCCACACCGCGATCGTGCAGGGCGCCGAGCGCCTGAGCGGGGCACCGGTGATGGCGACCGACCTGCGCGCGTCGGCGTCGCTGATCCTGGCCGGGCTGGTCGCCGCCGGCGACACCACCATCGACCGCATCTACCACCTGGACCGTGGCTACGAGAACATCGAGGAGAAGCTGGGGGCGCTGGGCGCGACCATCCGGCGGATCGCATGATCCTGCGTGGCCGCTTCACCGCGCGGCGCAAGGCGCTGGCGGCGATCATGCTGCTGATCCTGGCGTGGCTGGGCTACGCCTGGCACGCCGGGATGGCGATCACCCAGGGCGTGGAGACGCGCGACATGGACTGGAACGGCGACGGCGTCGCCAGCCGCGGCGAGATCGCACAGGCGTTCTATGCGGTGGCGGTGAAGAAGTCGGTGGACGGCAAGCGCCACTGCAACACGTTCTACTGGCGCGGCAGCGGCGAGCAGATCCGGGTGGACTGCCGCACCGAGTTCGGCCAGGACGCGAAGTAGCCGGTCGGGACTGAAGTCCCTTCCACAGAAGACCCGTCGTGCCGGCGGCAGGGTGGCTTCAGGGTGATCGTCCGCATCGAACGCGAATGGATCCAGCGAAAAGGCCCGGCGAATGCCGGGCCTTTTCGTTGCCAGGGGGAGCAACGGCTCAGCGCAGCGACTTGATGGTCAGGTCGAGCGCGTCCTGGCCGTTCTCCTTCTGCAGCAGGCGCGCCGGCACCGGCAGGTCGGGCACGATCCAGGCGATCAGCTCCTTGGTGCCGTCCACGCGCGAGACCTTGGTGGCCTGCTGCTGCTTGCCGTTGACGGTGACGTTCTCCTTGCCGACCACCTTGTAGCTCATCGGCTTGACCCGGCCTTCGTCGACCATCCGGTAGTTCAGCGGCTTGCCGGCGGCCAGGTCGCGGGCGATCGCCAGGTTGATCAGCAGCGCATCCATGTCGCCGGCCTTGAGCTTGACCGGGCCGGCGCGATCCGGCTTGACGTCGCCGCTCCAGGTGGCCTGGCCGCTGTCCCAGTCGTACTTGGCCTCGACGTTCTTCTTCTTCACCAGCAGCGAGGACTTGTCGTTGCTGCTGAGCGGGCGCAGCGCGCCGTCGCGTTCCTCGAACACGGTGCTCTGGCTGAGGTTGGCGAGCTGGTTCTGGATCGCCAGGGTGTAGCGCCACTGGTTGCCGCCGGCCGCGGCCAGGGTCATCGTGCCGTTGGCCTGCATGCCCATGTAGTTGGCCTTGTAGTCGGCCTGGAACGGCTCCAGCGCCAGCGCCGGCAGGCTGGACAGGGCCAGGCCGGCGGCGACCAGCGCGGACAGGGTACGGGTCGTGGTCTTCATGCGGGTCAGACTCCTTGGTATTCGATCAGGCGCAGGTCGATCTGGTCCTCGCCCTTCTCGCGTTGCAGGATGCGCACCGGTGTCGGCACACCGTTGGCGATCCATAGGATGGTTTCGTTGTCGCCGCCGTTGGTGCGGTACACGCGCAGCGCGTCGTAGCTGAGGTCGCCGACCTGCACGTTCTCGGTGGCGTCGGCGGCACGGTAGTCGTACTGGCGCACGCGGCCGACGTCGACATAGCGGTAGCTCAGGGCCTGGCCGGGGCGCGCGTCGCGCATCAGCGACAGGTTGAGCAGCAGCGCGCTCTGGTCGCCGCGCTGCAGCGGGATCGGCTTGCGCCGCTCCTTCTTCAGGTCGCCGTCCCACTGCGCGGTGCCGGCCTTCCAGTCGTAGACGCCGGTGACCTTCTTGCCGAAGAACACCGCCTTCTTCACCGTGCTCTGGCTCAGTGGGACGTAGGTGTCGCCGTCGACCTCGAACACGGTGCTCTGCTCCAGGTTCAGGCCGAGGATGCTGGCAAAGCCCTTGCGCCCGCGCACCGCCATGTCGACCCGCCACTGGCGGCTGTCGCCGTGGGAGACCTGCATGGTGGCGTCGCCCGCCTCCTTGCCCTTGTAGAAGGCCTGGTAGGTGGCGGTGAACGGCTGCAGTTCCGGCGCGCTCCATTCCTGCTGCAGCGACGGGTCCGCCGGCTGCGGCGCGGGTACCGCCGGGGCCTGAGCCTGGCCTGCCGCCGGGAGCAGCAGCGCCGCCAGCAGCGTCAGCTTGGATGGATGCAGGTTCATGGGGGGCGCCGGGGAAGAGATGAGGTCAGGGTGCCTGAGCGGGGATCACGGGAATGTGTCCGTATTCAGCGCAGTTCGTCCCGCGAATCTAGTTGCAGCGGCGTAAACGGGCCCTGACCATCCAGGCGCACGGTTCCTTGCCGTTCATCGACGCGGCCCTGCGCCAGCAGGCGCAGGGTGGCCACCAGCAGCGGGTGTTCGCGCTCGAGCACGCGCGCGGCCAGCAGCGGCGGGGTGTCGCCGGCCCGCACCGGCACCCGCGCCTGGGCGATCACGGTGCCGGCATCCAGCTCCGGCACCACCACGTGCACGCTGGCGCCGTGCTCGCGGTCGCCGGACTCGAGCGCGCGGGCGTGGGTGTGCAGGCCCCGGTGCTTGGGCAGCAGCGAGGGGTGGATGTTGATCATGCGCCCGGCGAAGCGCCGTACCAGCGCCTCGCCGAGGATGCGCATGTAGCCGGCGCAGACGATCCAGTCAGGCGCGGCGGCGGCGATCGCGTCGCCGAGCGCGGCATCGAAGGCGTCGCGGTCGGCGAAGTCGCGCGGCGAGGCGGCCCAGCGCCGCGCGGCCGGCACCTTGTCCAGGGCCGCGGCATTGGCGCGGTCGGAGAACACCCCGACCACGTCCGCATCGAGCGTGCCGGCGGCGATCGCGTCGAGGATGGCCTGCAGGTTGCTGCCGCGGCCGGAGGCCAGTACCGCGATGCGAACGCTCATGCCGTCGGGACCCTGGATCTTTCGGTGGTCGCCGGGTCAGGCCGCGGCGGGCGCGAACAGCGCCTTCACCTGCGGGCGCAGCAGCACCACCAGGGTGAACACGCCGAGCACGGTGCCGAACGGCATGAACGAGCAGGAGATGCCGGCCACGATCAGGCACAGCAGGTGCCGGCGCCGCTGCGCGATGCAGCGGCCGGCATAGGCCATGAAACCGGCCAGGGCCAGGCCGCAGGCGATGAAGGCGGCGGCGAACGCGACGAAGAACCAGCCGAACAGCCGCGGGTCCATCGGCGGGCCGTCCGGTTGGCCGTTGTGCATCGGCATGTGGCCGGTGATGATCGCGATGCCCATGAACAGGTGGATCAGCGGGAACAGCGAGAACAACGCGGTGATGCCGGCCAGCACGTAATGGAAGATCGACAGCAGCTTCAGCTGCTGCAGGTCTTCGGCGCTGGCCGGCAAGGCCGGCGGGGGCGTGGTGGCTTCCATGCGCGGCGCTCCGGTTCAGCCGATCCGCACGCGCTCGGCGTCGCCGGCGGCGGCGACCACCTGGCCGATCCGCCAGTGCGCCAGCGCCAGCCCGTCCAGGGCCTGCTCCAGTTCCGCCGCCCGCTCCGGCGCGGCCACCAGCACGAAGCCGATGCCGCAGTTGAAGGTGCGCCACATCTCGGCGTCGGCGACCGCGCCTTCCTTCTGCAGCCACTGGAACACCGGCGGCAGCGGCCAACTGGACGCGTCGATGTCCAGGCCCAGGCCGTCGGGGATCACCCGGATGATGTTCTCGGTCAGGCCGCCGCCGGTGACGTGCGCCATCGCGTGGATCGCCTCGCCGTGCGACTTCAGCAGCGCCAGCACCGGCTTGACGTACAGCGCGGTCGGCGCCATCAGCGCGTCGATCAGCCGGGTCCCGCCGACGTCCAGTTCGGCCGGCGCGCCGGCGCGCTCGTATATGCGGCGGATCAGCGAATAGCCGTTGGAATGCGGGCCCGAGGAGGCGATGCCGATCAGCACGTCGCCCTCGCGCACGCGTGCGCCGTCGCGCAGCTCGGCCTTCTCGACCGCGCCGACGGTGAATCCGGCCAGGTCGTACTCGCCCGGCGGATACATGTCCGGCATCTCGGCGGTCTCGCCGCCGATCAGCGCGCAGCCGGACAGCTCGCAGCCGCGGGCGATGCCGCCGACCACCGCCGCGGCGGTGTCCACGTCGAGCTTGCCGGTGGCGAAGTAGTCCAGGAAGAACAGCGGCTCGGCGCCCTGCACCAGCACGTCGTTCACGCACATCGCGACCAGGTCGATGCCGATGGTGTCGTGGCGGTTCAGCTGCTGGGCGAGCTTGAGCTTGGTGCCGACGCCGTCGGTGCCGGACACCAGCACCGGTTCCCGGTACTTGCCGGACAGGTCGAACAGCGCGCCGAAGCCGCCCAGGCCGCCCATCACCTCGGGCCGGAAGCTGCGCTTGACCAGGGGCTTGATGCGCTCCACCAGCGCGTTGCCGGCATCGATGTCGACGCCGGCGTCACGGTAGGTCAGCGGCGAGGGAGCGGAGGTCGGTTGGCTGGTCACGGGCGGGCGGCTCGGCGGAAAGATGGCGATTTTAGCAGGCCACGTTGGCGCCCAGACCGCATTCGGGCAACAATTGCCAATCCCTCGCAAAAGCACCGCACATCCATCTGCGGGGATTCAACCGCCGGATACGCCGAGCAATGGAACCCTCAATGCGCCGCAGTCTTGCCCTTTTCCTCGTCTTGGCCCTCGCCGTGCCGGGCATCCCGGCATTCGCCCAGGCCGACCTGCGCACCGAAGGCGACGTGGCCAGGGCGCAGGGCGCCTACGAAGCCGAGGTGCCGGTCAACAGCCAGGCCGAGGCCGATCGCGCCGGCGCGCTGGCGCGCGCGCTCGGCAGCGTGCTGGCCAAGCTGTCCGGCGAACGCAGCGTGATGGGGCGTCCCGGGGTGCCGCAGGCGCTGCGCAACGCCGGCAACTACGTCGAGAAATACGACTACCGGCAGGACCAGGGCACCTCGGCGGCCGGCGCGCCGACCTTCCGCACCACCCTGGTGGCGCGCTTTCGCGAGGCCGACGTGGACGGCCTGGTGGCGGCGCTGGGCCTGCCGCTGTGGCCGCAGCCGCGCCCGAAACCGGTGCTGTGGCTGGCGATCGACGACGGCAGCGGCCCGCGCCTGGTCAGCGTGCAGCAGTCCAACGCCGCGCGCAGCGTGCTGGACCGGGCGATCGAGCGCGGCTACCGGCTCGGCCAGA
>DNXT01000401.1:0-8323 GCA_003505795.1 Lysobacteraceae bacterium
CAGCCGCAGCGTGCGCATCGACACCGACGTCGACGAGGCGGCGATCCGGCGCGCGCTCGGCGACGCCGGCTATGCGCCGCGCGATGCGTGAGCGCACGGCGCAGGCCGCATCGCGCACCGCCAACGGCCCTACGGACCGCGAACGACGCTTCGTCGTTCCGGAGCGAGCCCGGGCAGCGCGACCGCGGTCAACGCGGCGACGTCGCGCGACCGTGAGGCCTTCACAGTCGCTGCAGCAGGCGCGCGCGGCCGCATCGCCGTAACCGCGCCCGCCGATGCCGATCAGCAGGACCCCGCATCCCGCGGGACCGGGCACGTAGCGGCAGGCATTGCGCTCGACCACGATGTCATCGTTGGCATCGGCAGCCGGCAGGACGAGATCGAGCACCGCCTCGTCGTCTTTCCCGAGCGGCGGCGGGTGGTTGCCGGCCGGATCGCTGGCCTTGCGCTGCTCGATCCCGGCCGCCTTCGCCGCTGCCAGGGCGCGCACGGTCGCGGCCGGATCGGCCAGCAGGTCGAGCATCGGCATCGCGTTGCAGCGTGGCGGCGATCCGCCGGCGGGCACGTATCCGTGCTTGCAGTAGGCCGCCGACGGCTGGCTGCTCCAGGCGGCCCGAAACCTGCCCCCGCCCGGTTGCATCGGTCCCGGCACGCCCGGCCGGTCGAGCGGCGCCTGCGTGTTGGCGGGCGCGCAGAGTAGAACCGCCAGCCCCGCCGGCAGGGCCCGCAGGAATCCCTTCGTCGTGTTCTCCCCGGATAGATCGCGGAAGGGTCGATGCGGCCGCCTTCAGGCCCGCACACCCGGCCGGCGCAGCGGGCTTTCCGGAAGGCGGAAAAGAAGAAGGGCGGCCTGCAGCCGCCCTTCATCCACGGACCGCGGCAAGCGCGGATCAGGCCTGCTTCGGATCCGGGCCGTACTGGTTCGGACCCTGCGTGCCTTCGAAGAACATGAAGATCAGCACGATCAGGCCGCCGACGTAGGGGATCAGCGCCAGCAGGTAGAACCAGCCGGACTTGTCCTGGTCATGGAAGCGGCGCACCGCCACCGCGATGCTCGGCACCACCAGCGCCAGTGCGACCAGCACCATCAGCACCACGGCGAGGATCAGCAGCGCGCCCGGGCTGTCCTGGCGGCTCATGGCGGCACCGATGCCGAGAAACACGCCCAGCACGCCGTAGATCACCAGCTGCAGCAGCGCGAACATCCAGTACTCCTTGCGCCGCGAGCGGCCGGAGAAATCGGCGTAGCGCTTCAGCGGCATCAACATCCATTCCATATTTTCGACTTCCCAGAATAGCTGCCTTATCGCAGCGGCCGCGATGGTGGCATAGCTCACGCCGCCTGCACAGACCTGAATGCGCTCAGGCGACCTCGATCGCCTGCGCCAGCCGCTCCACCGCGATCACCTCCATGCCCTTGACCGCGCCGGTCTTGGGCGCGTTGGCCCTGGGCACGATCGCGCGCTTGAAGCCGTGCGTGGCCGCCTCGCGCAGGCGCTCCTCGCCGTTGGGCACCGGCCGGATCTCGCCGGACAGGCCGATCTCGCCGAAGGCAATCGTCTTCTCCGCCAGCGGCTGGTCGCGCAGCGACGACAGCACCGCCAGCAGCGCCGGCAGGTCGGCCGCGGTCTCCTGCACGCGGATGCCGCCGACCACGTTGATGAACACGTCCTGGTCGCCGACCATCACCCCGCCGTGGCGATGCAGCACCGCCAGCAGCATCGCCAGCCGGTTCTGTTCCAGGCCGACCGCGACCCGACGCGGGTTGGACAGCGGCGAGGAATCCACCAGCGCCTGCACCTCGACCAGCAGCGGGCGCGTGCCCTCGCGGGTCACCATCACGCAGCTGCCCGGCTGACGGGTGCTGCCGCCGGACAGGAAGATCGCCGACGGGTTCGGCACTTCCTTCAGCCCCTTCTCGCCCATCGCGAACACGCCCAGCTCGTTGACCGCGCCGAAGCGGTTCTTGAACGCACGCAACACCCGGAAGCGGCTGCCGCTGTCGCCCTCGAAGTACAGCACCGCATCGACCATGTGCTCGAGCACGCGCGGGCCGGCGATGCCGCCCTCCTTGGTGACGTGGCCGACCAGGAACACCGCGGTGCCGGTCTCCTTGGCGTAGCGCACCAGCCGCGCCGCGCTCTCGCGCACCTGGCTGACCGAGCCGGGCGCGGCGGTCAGCGACTCGCTCCACAGCGTCTGCACCGAATCGGCCACGATCAGCTTCGGCCGCGCGATGCTGGCGTGCTGCAGGATCTGCTCGATGCCGGTCTCGGCCAGCGCATTGAGCCCGTCCAGCGGCAGGTCCAGCCGCACCGCGCGGCCGGCCACCTGGGCCAGCGACTCCTCGCCGGTCACGTATAGCACCGGCAGGCTGCCGGCCATCTTCGCCAGCGCCTGCAGCAGCAGGGTCGACTTGCCGATGCCCGGGTCGCCGCCGACCAGCACCACCGCGCCCTCGACCAGGCCGCCGCCCAGCACCCGGTCGAACTCGCCGATGCCGGTGGACACGCGCGCATGCTCGCTGTGCTGCACGTCCTTCAGCGCGGTGATCTTCGGCGCCTCGACCACGCCGGCCCAGCCATTGCGACGGCCCGCCGCCGGCGCCGCCTTGGCGGTGGACGCGCTCTCCAGCACGATCTCGCTGAGCGTGTTCCAGACCCCGCACTCGGTGCACTGGCCCTGCCACTTGCTGTATTCGGCGCCGCATTCGTTGCAGACGTATGCGGTGCGGGCCTTGCCGGGAGCTTTTGCCATGACCGTCGTATAGGGAAACCGGCCGTTACTTTAGCCCGCACCGGTCTCGCCCGCCGAGACGCCGCGTCACCCGCTCCCGTAGGAGCGACTTCAGTCGCGACGGGCTTCCCCGGCACAGCTCCATCGCGACTGAAGTCGCTCCTGCCTGCCACATCCGGATCGTCGTTGGCCTGCTTCACCTCGCCCAGCAGCGCATCGCCGTCCCAGAAGAACCACGTCGTGTGGATCGGGTTGCGCTTGAACACCCGACGCCCGAGCGGGTCGTAGCGGTACTCGTCGATGCCCTGCTCGCTGTCGCGGCGCTGCGTGACGTTGCCGGCGCGGTCGTAGTCGCATGCCGTCTCAAACAGCGGCGCGGCATCCTTCAGCACCGTCCGCACGGCAAGCAGGCTGCGCCCGCCGTACTGGAACTGCCGTTGCACATGAGCGCCGATCTGCTCGCTGGTCGCCCGTCCCAGTGCCATGCATTTTCCGGAGCACCTATCAGCCTGCTGCAGAAAAAGCTCAAACGACAATGACCTTAGTCATTTCCTTGATCCCCTAGCAGTTCTCTAGCTCGCTGCAATTCATAGTCAACCACCTCCTCCCTATCACCGAGATCGATCGTCAAAGCTCGCTTTAGTAAAACCCTCCCTTCTTCAACATGTCCCTCTGCATGCAAGCTGTCTCCAAGAATCACCAATGCTCGAACCAATATCACCGGACTTCCATCGGTATCGGCTAGATCAATGGCGCTTCGCAAACTAGCTTGTGCACCTTCCACATCCCCTCTATCCAAAAGCAGAAGGGCCTTGTTCACATAATTATTGGCTTGCGTGTTCATTTTCGACACCCGTATCTTCTAGCAAAATTCCTGGAAGACCTAGGAACATTATGCTCTCGCATCATTGTCCTGATCTGAGACTGCAAATCTCGTCTTGAGAAAGAAGGATTAGAAGCAAACCAATCTTTCCATTGTTTATTCCAGCCGTTATCGTGTAAAGCCGCATGCGTACCATGTGGAATTATAGATATTTGCCGATGAATGTAGCCCTCCGGATCCTTTATTCCTGTTGCACGCAACTGAGCCATGAACGCTTCATTCTTCATCATCGCTTGCGGTATCAAATGATGCTCACGCATCGAAGCCGGACCATAACGCATCCGCCACTCTGGAGTGGCACGAGACATACCACCCGCAGTCTCGCCGGAGATACGCTGAAGACCAAGGGGATCGCAATAAGAAAATGGGTTATCCGCATAGCCATACAAATTTTCACTTGGCGCCAGGCCCAGTGGATCCTGGCAGATATAGGCACCCAAAATTGGATCCATATAGCGATATCGGTTATAGATTAGACCAATTTCATGATCGAAATACTGCCCCTGGAATCGGATCGGATTGCTAATTATTTCAATATGTGACTCGGAGATATTTCCCCATACGGCATAACTAGCCGACCACAGCACCTGTCCCATACCGTTCGTAATACGCGTAGGACAGCCACTGGGATCGACGTGATAATAAAATACATGACTTATGGCGAGTACAGGCTTGCTTACCGAAACCAAACGAGTTTCATCCAGAAGCGCGACGCGCCTCTCTTCCATGCTTATCGGCACTGCAAGCAATTCTGCCTTTTTAGTTTCATGTTGAAGAGTTACAGAGTCGAACTTTGGATCCGCGATATCACGTGGATCTGGTTCCGTAGCTCCCTGCTTTCCCGACGCACCGCCTAACCGGACACCAGCGCCTCCCAGACGCAATTCCGTTGATTCGGGTTCCTGGTTCGTCGCTTTCGCGTGCAGCACACCCAATTTAATGCTGCCCAATACGCTAGAGCCATCGACCATGTTCGTCGGCATCGACGGAGGGGCCATCACTGCCGGCTTCATGGCCCTCGACAACACCGTCTGCCTAGCTGGCGCCCGTGACGGCTCCGACACATCATCGTGTGATGCCGGTGCATCACTTACTGGCTCTCCAATCGCGATTGTCGGATCGATCAACGCCAATGGCACGAAGCTACTCGGGTAATACACATACTCCCTGGCGCGCTCATGCAGCCGCGCCAGCTTCTGCCTGCGTTTTTTCACCTCGACAAGGTTGGCGACGTTGCCCACCCATACCGGCGCCACATCCGGATCGTCGTTGGCCTGCTTCACCTCGCCCAGCAGCGCATCGCCGTCCCAGAAGAACCACGTCGTGTGGGTCGGGTTGCGCTTGAACACCCGACGCCCGAGCGGGTCGTAGCCGTAGTGCGTCGCCTCGCCGCTGCGCCGGCTTTCCGCCAGGCGGTGGTTCGCGTCCCATACCAGTTCCAGATCGTCCGGCGCCGGGCCGCTGGGGCTGCCCTTGCGCACCAGGTCACCCGCCCGGTCGAACACGTATTGCACGCCTTCGTAGATGCCCTCGCGCGTCCATTCGCTCGTCGCGCCGTCCTCGCCGCCAACCACCTTGCGCGCCTGGACCTCCCTGACCGCGGTGCGCAGCCGGTCGCCCGCCGCATCGTTGAAGAACTTCTCGATCCGGCCCTTCGGATCGACGTGCTCCAGCAGCCGCCCGATCACGTCGTAGCGGTACTCGTCGATGCCCTGCTCGCTGTCGCGGCGCCGCGTGAGGTTGCCGGCGCGGTCGTAGTCGTATGCCGTCTCGAACAGCGGCGCGGCATCCTTCAGCACCGTCTGCGCGGTCAGCAGGCTGCGCCCGTCGTACTGGAACTGCCGTTGCACATGAGCGCCGAGCTGTTCGCAGGTCGCCCGTCCCAGTGCGTCGCGCTCGATCGCGATCGGCGCCTCGTCGTTGATCCCGACCTCGACCACCTGGCCGCGCAGGTCGTAGCCATAGGCGATCCGGTTGCCGGCCGAGGTCTCGCGCAGGATGCGGTTGCCCGCCTCATCGTAGCCATAACCGACCCGGAAGCCGTCCTGCATTTCGTCCAGCAGCTTTCCTGCCGCATCGTAGCTGCGCTTCACCGTGCGCGCGGGATTGCGACACTCGATCAACAACCCGCGCTTGTCGTAGACGAAGCTTTCCTGCACCTGCTGCCCGGGCTGGCGCACGTCCGGCAGGGTCTTGCGGGTGATGCGGCCCAGCTTGTCGGTGGCGAACGCGATCCGCTGCCCCAGCGGGTCGACGGTGGCGGTCAAGCGACCGGCCGCATCGTAGGCGTGACGCCGTGCCTGCCCCCAGTAGTCGATCTCCTCGACGATGCGCCCGAGCGCATCACGCACCAGCCGATAGTTCTCACCCCGCTGGTTGGTCACCGCCACCAGCCGTTCCTCGGTGTCGTAGCGGTATTCCACCGCATGGCCGTCGGCCTGGACACGCTTGCCGACCTGGCCGATGCCCACGTACTGCAGCCGGGTCTGCGCCCCGGCCTCGTCCACGTAGCGGACCAGCTGGTCCTCGGCGTCGTAGTCGCACGTCACCTCGCCGCCGTCCGGCGCGCGGATGCGCAGCAGGCGTCCCTTGGCGTCGTAATCGTAGGCGGTGGCCTGGCCCAGCGGATCCACCTGGCGCTGCAAGCGGCCCAGCGCATCGTGCTCGAAGCGGCTCTCGTGGCCGAGCGCATCGACCAGCACCGCCAGCAGGCCATACCGGTCGTAGCGCAGCCGCGTGATCGCGCCGCGGGCATTGGCCTGCTCGACCAGCAGGCCGTTGGCGTCGTACCCGTAGCGGGTGGTCGCCTGCAGCGGGTCGGCCTGGGAGGCCAGCAGCCCCCGCTCGTCGTAGGCCTGCCGCCAAGCGTGGCCGTCCGGATCGACGGCCTCGATCAGCCGGTCCTCGTCGTCGTAGGCCTGCCGCAGGGTGCTGCCGTCCGGCCGCACCAGTTCCAGCAGGTTGCCGCGCGCGTCGTAGGCGAATCCGGTCCTCAGCCCTTCCGGGTCGGTCACCGCAACGGTCCGGCCCACCTCGTCGTACTCGAACGTCGTCACGCCGTCGAGCGGATCGATCTCGCACAGCGGCAGCCCGTTCTCGTCGAACTTGACGATCGAGACGTGCCCCAGCGAGTCGGTCACCTCGGTCTCGCGCAGCAGTTCGTCGTAGCCGAAGCGATAGTCGTACAGGCCGCCGTCGCCCCAGGCGTGTACCACCCGCCATTGCGCATCGTACGCATAGTGGAACGACAGGCCGACACGATCGGTATGCCGCACCATCCGGTGCCGGCGATATTCGAACGTGCGCGCGGCCTCCAGCGGATCCAGCGCCGCGACCAGGTCGCCGTCGGCATAGCGATAGGAAGCCAACAGGTGGCTCAGGCCGGTCGCCGGATCGTGCAGTTGCAGGCGGTCGATCCGGCCCTGGCGCGATTCGACCTCGATGAAGCGGCCTTGCAGGCCATCGACGCCGCTCTCCACGATCCGCACCAGGTGGCCGTCGCGGCGCTCGAAGCGCCAGTGGTTGCCGCAGGCGTCCTCGATCCGCTCGATCGGCAGCACGCGCTCGCCGGGCAACACCGCAATGCCGGGCCGCGGCGCATAGGCGAAGCGATAGCGCAGGCCGGACCGGGCACGCACCAGCAGGTCGGCGCCATCGCGCGACAGCCGCGCGCCGTCCACCAGCTCCAACACCGGCACGCCGTCCACGTCGGGCAGGCACGGGAACAGCGCGGCGCCGTAGCCGTCGTCGAACAGCACCACGCCATCGGCGGCGATCTCCAGCCGGATGTCGGCCGGGGTACGCCAGCCGTGGCCGCAGGCGCCGGCCTCGTCGCCGCGATGGGAACGGTAGCCGCGCGTCCAGGCCAGCGGGAGGCGGCCGGGGATCGCAAAGTCCTCGTGTTCGACCGATACGCTGCCGTCGCGGATGTCCACCGGCTCGGCACGCAGCACCTTGCACTTCAGGAAACCCGAGTCCATGTTGCGGAACACCCGCTGCCGCACTTTCCTGAACGCCTCGCCGGCGCGCGCGCCCAGCCTGGAGCGGCGCAGCACGCCCAGTCCCGCGAACGCCGCATGGAACGCCAGCGCCGTCCACGACACCGTCGGCGGGCCGCCCACCTGCACGCGTGCCGGGATCGCCACGTTGATCCCGGTCGGCAGCCACAGGTTGCGCAGCGGCTTCTTGAGCTTCTTGATCCGGAACGGCGGGATCAGCCCCGCCAGGTTGCAGTCCAGCACCGGCATGGCGATGCGCGAGAACGGCTCGCCGTCGGCCGACACGGTCCTGCTGCCCATGAAGATCTCTTCGCCGTCGAACTGCGGCCCCATCGGCGCGGCCAGCGGCGGCCCCCACACCCCGAGCGGGATGTGGATGTCCAGCCCGCCGGTACCGGCGGTGGCGCGGTGCGCCCCGCCGACCTTGATCGTCGAGCCGATCAGCGGCAGGTAGTCGAACGGGTCCAGCACCATCCCGATGTGCGGCGTCGGCAGCGGCCAGGGCGGCACCGCGTACATGTGGATGTCGATGCCCAGCTGCGGATCGAAGTGCTTGGCGGCGATGGTCATGGCAACGCTCCTTGTCGGCTACAGCGCGCGCAGCAGTGCGCGCAGGAAGGCGCGCACCTCGTCGCGGTACTCCACGCCCAGCCAGGCCACCACCGCAATGCCCAGCACGATGCACACGGCCATCGCCAGCGAGGTG
>DNXT01000401.1:8445-9057 GCA_003505795.1 Lysobacteraceae bacterium
CGGCCATCGCCAGCGAGGTGCGGCCGCTCATGCGATCGCCTCCTCGGCGATGCCGCCCTGCGCGGGCTCCTGCGTCAGTCCGGACGCATCCGGCAGCGGCAGCATCGCCGGCGGCTGGGTCCAGGCGGCGACCTCGTTGTCCAGCGGATGGCGGATCTCCGGCAGGCCGTTCCAGGCCGGGTCGAGGAAGTCGCGCGCGACCGCCACCACCTTGCGGAAGAACTCGTCGCCCCCCTGGATCAACCGCTCGCGCTCCTGCGCCACGCGATGGAAGGCCTGCTCGAAACCGGCGTGCAGCTCGGCCTCGATCCGCTCCAGCCGGTCGCGATCGGGACGCTGCCCGAGCTTGTCCGCCCTTGCTTCGGCCTGCGCGTGCAGCTGCCCGACCTGTTCCAGGTAGGTCGCCGCGCACTGTTCCAGCTTCTGCGCACGCGGCCTGTCCTGCAGCAGCAGAAGGTCCCACAACGCGAGCGGCAGCGTGGTCGCACGGCGATCCTCCGGCGACAGCGGCCGGGCCTGGCGGATCGCCTCCAGGCCACGCTCGCGCGCCGCCTCGCGCTGGCCGTCCCGGAGATCGGAAGAGCGGTTCAGCAGGAATGCCGAGACCGAGAA
>DNXT01000399.1 GCA_003505795.1 Lysobacteraceae bacterium
CGGGTCCGGCGCCGCCGGGGCGAAGCGCCATGCCGCGACGACCGCGGTGCCGGCGGACGAACCGACCCCCACATGCAGCTTCGAGGTGGCGCGCGGCCTGGACAGGACGATCTCGCAGTCGCCGGCGGCCACGCAGCTGCTGGCCGCCAGTGGGTCCACCGGACGCCAGCCGCCGCTGCCGACCACCCGCAGGAAGTCGCGGTAGGGCATGCCACGGCGCAGGTTCGCCGGCAATACGGGTTCGGCCGAAGACCGGTACGCCTCCGCTTTCACCGGTGCCGGCGGACGCGACGCAGCCGCACCGGCCGCCAGAGCCAGTCCCAGCGCAACCCAGGTTTCAGACGGAAAACGGCGCATTGCAGTCCTTGCACACGGCGTCGGGAGCCTTCTTGGCCCAGTTCCATTTTGACATGTGGGAGTACCATTGGAGCGCTCCCATTGCTCCTTTGCTGACGGAGAGCAGGCATCATGGACGGGATTTCCCCGATCCAAGGTTGTCCATGAATTCGATCCCCTCCTCCCCCTACGCCGTCGGCCAGGTCTGGCGCTGCAAGGGCCGTACCGCCGACGAGAACCCGTCCCTGCTCATCGACAGAATCGACGCGCACCCGAAGGGACTCGGCGAGATCCTGCACATCACCGTCCGCGATATCCAGATCAAGCACCGGGGGCTGCCGGGAGGGATAATGACGTCGCTGCCGCACGTCCCGGTGATCGCACAGACCTTCGAACTCAGCGATGCCGAACTGATCGGTACCGAGCAACCCGACCCCACCCACATCAAGGGCTATGCGGAGTGGCGCGAGGCCTTCGATGCCGGCCGCGCCGGCTCGTACGGGATCAAGATCGCATCGATCCTGGATATCGTCGAGCGCCAGCTGAACGGCCTGCCTGTGCGCTGACCCCCAGCGGTGCGACGGCGGCACATCCGGCAACGAAGACGCCGCGCGATGCGCGGCGTCTTCGCCTGCAACAGGGCCCGGCCTACTGGCCGATGTGCTGCTTCAGCCAGCCGTTGACGGTGTCGTGCCAGAGGATGCTGTTCTGCGGCTTGAGCACCCAGTGGTTCTCGTCCGGGAAGTACAGGAACCTGGACTCGATGCCCTTGCGCTGCAGCGCGGTGAACGCGGCCAGCCCCTGCTCGACCGGGATGCGGAAATCCTGCTGGCCGTGGATCACCAGCATCGGCACCTTCCACTTGTCCACGTGCGCGACCGGATTGAACTTCTCGTAGTTCTGCGGGTTCTGCCACGGCGTGCCGCCGTTCTCCCATTCGCTGAACCACAGCTCCTCGGTCGAGTAACCCATCATGCGGTTGTCGAACACGCCGTCGTGGTCGACCAGGCACTTCCACGGCGAGTCGCCCTTGGCGTCGAACCAGTTGCCTGCGGTCCAGTACACCATGTAGCCGCCGTAGCTGGCGCCCAGCGCGCAGGCCTTGTCGCCGTCGAGGAAGCCGTACTGCCGCTGCGCCGCGGCCCAGCCCTTCTGCAGGTCTTCCAGCGGGCGGTCGCCCCAGTGCTGGCTGATCGCGTCGGTGAAGGCCTGGCCGTAGCCGGTGGAACCGTGGAAGTCGATCATCACCACCGCGTAGCCCTGGCCGGCGTAGGTCTGCGGGTTCCAGCGGTAGCTCCAGCCGTTGCCGAAGCTGCCCTGCGGGCCGCCGTGGATCAGGAACGCCACCGGGTACTTGCGGCCTTCCTGGTAGTCGTACGGCTTGACCACGTAGCCGTGCACGGTCTCGTCGTTCCAGCCCTTGAAGCTGAACTGCTCGAAGTCGCCGAACTGCACGTCCGGCAGCACCTCGCCCGCGCTCGGCGTGATCGCGCGCGGCGACCGGCCATCGGCATCGGCGACGAAGACCTGGTCGCCGCTCCTGAGCGAGTTGCGGGTGAACGCCAGGGTCGGGCCGGCCAGCACCGGCGAGCCGACGCTGCCCTCGCCCACCAGCTTCTCGACCTTGCCGCTGGCGACGTCGACCTTGAACAGCGGGTGTTCGCCCATGTCGTCGGCGCTGGTGTAGATCGCCTTGCCGTCGGCGCTGAGCACGATCTCGCCGGCCGAGCGGTCCCAGTCCCCGGCGATCTCGCGCGCCTTGCCGGTACCGAGGTCCAGCGCCATCAGCGCGAAGCGGTCGGCCTCGAAGCCGGGACGCTTCATCGCCCGGTAGTAGAGCGTCCTGCCGTCGGCGCTGAACACCGGGCCGGCGTCCCAGGCCGGGTTGGCGGCGGTCAGGTTGACCGGCGCCTTGCGCCCGGCGGCATCGAGCTTGTACAGGTCGAAGTTGGTCGACCACGGCTCCTCGCGGCCGGCCACGCGGATGCTGGCGACCACCGAGGTCCCGTCCGGCGACCAGGCGTAGTCGTCGTTGCCGCCGAACGGCTTGGACGGGGCGTCGCCGGCGATGGTGGCGCTGATCGCCGAGGCGCCGACCACGGCCTTGGCGCCCGCGCTGGGCAGCTCGGCCACGAACAGGGTGTTGCGACGGCCGTCGTTCCAGGTGTCCCAATGGCGCACGAACAGCGAATCGAACACCACGCCGCTGGCCTTGGCCGCCTCCTTCGCCTCGAGCTTCTTCCTGCTGCAGGCCAGGTCCGAGCCGCAGTCCTGGAACACGCCGGCGCTGAACACGATGCGCGCGCCCGTGGGCGAGAGCCTGTAGCTGTCCACGTCGACCGCGAAGTCGGTCAGCTGCTGCGGATTGCCGCCGGACAGCGGCATCGCGTACAGCTGCTGGCTGCCCGACTTGGCGCTGAGGAAATAGACGGTCCGGCCATCGGCGGAGAACTCCGGCGAATTGACGTTCCAGCCCTCGGGGGTGAGCTGCCGGGGCGGCGCCAGGTCGCGGGTGCGCAGGTCGCGGATCCACAGGCCGGTGCTGGCCTTGGTGCCGGCCGCGTCCATCTGCCGCTTGGCGAACACCAGCACGCCGCCGTCCGGGCTGAGCGTGGGCGAGGCCACCCGGTCCAGCGCCACCATGTCGCGCACGTCGAACCCGCGCGCGTTGGCCGCGACGGGCAGTGCGGCCAGCAGGGCCAGGGGCAGCAGGGCGGTACGAAGCTTCATCGGGAACTCCCGCAACGGCAAAACGCCGATGGTAGGCGGCCGCCCCGCTCCGGTGCAAAGGACTGAAGTCATGGGACCGTCCGTAGGAGCGACTTCAGCCGCGACGGGGATTTCCCCTTATGAATCCCCGCACATGGATGCGCGGGCTTTGCAGAGGGAGCTGCGCACAAGCCCCCTCGCGACTGAAGTCGCTCCTACGACAAAGCAACGAGCGCAGAAGGGCGGCCCTACACCGCCCGCTCGCCCCTCTTGCCGACCCGGTACAGCAGCCAGCCGACCAGCGCCAGGATCGCCAGGCCGATCCACTGGTTGAGCTGGAACAGTTCCGGCAACGCCAGCACGTCGGCGCGCGCCGAGAGCACGATCGGCACCGCGATGGCGATGCCCATCAGCGCCTCGCCGGTGATCAGGCCGGCCGCGAACAGCACGCCCGGGCGGTGCACGCGGTCGCGCGCGTCCTCGTCGTCGGCCCGCACCTTGTGGAAGCGCTCGACCAGGTGCGACAGCAGGCCGCCGAGGAAGATCGGCACCATCAGCTCCAGCGGCAGGTAGATGCCGATCGCCGCGGCCAGCACCGGCACGCGGAAACGCTTACCGGCCTTCTTCAGCCATTCGTCGAGGGCAATCACCAGCGCCCCCACCACCGCGCCGAGCGCGATCATTGTCCACGGCAGCTGCCCGCCGAATAGGCCGCGCGCCACCGACGCCATCAGGTTGGCCTGCGGCGCCGCTAGTGCGTTCGGATGCTGCGGCGTCGGCGCGCCGATGCCGTAGGCCTGGGCGAGCAGGTTCAGCACCGGCGCCATGATCAGCGCGCACGAGAACGCGCCGATGCCCAGCATCAGCTGCTGCTTCCACGGCGTGGCGCCGACCAGGTAGCCGGCCTTGAGGTCCTGCAGGTTGTCGCCGCCGACCGCTGCCGCGCAGCACACCACCGCGCCGATCATGATCGCCGCGACCGCGCCCAGCGGCGCGCCGAAGGCGCCGACCGGCTGCAGGCCGTCCTTGCCGAGCAGCAGCACCAGCACCGCCGAGGCGAACAGGATGGTGGAGATGGTGATGCCCGAGACCGGGTTGTTGGACGAGCCGATCAGGCCGGCCAGGTAGCCGGATACCGACACGAACAGGAAGCCGGCCGCGACCATGATCAGCGTCATCGGGATCGACACGTGCCACTGGCCGACGATCGCCTGGTACAGGCCCAGCAGCGGCAGCGTGAACAGCACCAGCGCCGCCAGCATCCACTTCATCGGCAGGTCGCGCTCGGTCTCGGCCAGCTCGGTGCCGCCGGTGCTCTTGCGCGCGGCGGCGAAGCCGGACTTTATGCCGTTGAGCAGCGACTTGCGCAGCGAGAACAGGGTCCAGATCCCGCCGACCAGCATCGCGCCGACGCCGAGGTAGCGGATCTTCGCGCTCCAGATCGCGAACGCCGCGTCGGACGAGGACGCATCGACGATCTTCGCGGCCAGTTCCGGATCGGTGTGGCCGAAGAACGCCTGGTACAGCGGGATGGCGATGTGCCAGGACAGGATCGAGCCGGACAGCACCACGATGCCGACGTTGAGGCCGACGATGTAGCCCACGCCCAGCAGCGCCGGCGACAGGTTGGTGCCGAGGAACGCGGTGACCCGGGAGCTGCCGACGTAGGCCGACTGGGCCCAGGTGTCGGGGATCACGCGCAGGCCGCTGGCGGCGGCCAGCTTGACCAGCGCGCCGATCGCGCCGGACAGCGCCAGGATCTTCAGGCCCGGGCCGGGGTTCTCGCCGGCCTTGAGCACTTCGGCCGCGGCCTTGCCCTCGGGGAACGGCAGCGGATCCTCGACGATCATCGAGCGCCGCAGCGGCACCGAGAACAGCACGCCGAGCAGGCCGCCGAGGCCGGCGATGCCGAGCACCCACCAGTACTTGAAGTCCGGCCAGTAGCCCATGATCACCAGCGCAGGGATGGTGAAGATCACCCCCGCGGCGATCGACGAGCCGGCCGAGGCGCCGGTCTGGACGATGTTGTTCTCCAGGATCGTGCCGCCGCCGAGCAGGCGCAGCACGCCCATCGACACCACCGCGGCCGGGATCGCGGTGGCGATGGTCAGGCCGGCGAACAGGCCCAGATAGGCGTTGGCGGCCGACAGCACCACGGCCAGGACGACCGCGAGCAGCACGGCGCGGAAGGTGAGCTGGCGCGGCTGGGCGTGGCTCATGGAAACCCCCTGTCAAAGGAAAAACGGCAAAAAGGACCCCGCACACGGATGTGCGGGCTCTTGTGAAGGACTCACGAGAAGCCCCCGCACACGGATGTGCGGCGCACTTGCGCGGGACTCACAAAAGCCGCGACACGCTATCGCCTGGCACCGGGCAAGTCCAGCCGCGGGAATTCGCCGCGGCCATCGCAAAACCGCGCCTGGCGGCCGGAACCGCAGGTGCCGGAGGGGCGCGTAGCGTCCGCGGTGCTGCTCCCGCCCCATCGGAGGCACGGTCGCCGCACCTCCGACGGGCATCGGCGCGGTTCCGCCGGCCTTCTCGATTTTGTTACTCCATAACCATCCAACGAAATTGCGATGCCTGCCTCCCGGCACGCCCCGCCGCCTCGCCTCGATCGACCAGCTGCGCGGCGCCTCATGCAGCCGATGCTGCTCGACCACGTCCGCGAGACGTTCTACCTGCGCCATCAGCTCGGCGACCCGATGGCCGTGGCCCGGACCGAGCCTGCGCTGTACCTGTACCGCCTGCTGGCGCACCCGTGCGCGCCGGTGTTCGTGCTGCCGACCGGGCTGTCGGCGTGGCTGTACGGCCAGGGCAAGGACCGCGCCGCGGTGGTGGCGTTACCGGCCAGGCGCGGCCTGTTCCTGGTGCTGCCGGAACTCACCCTGGTCAACTTCGCCTGGACCTTCGAGTTCCCGCCGCACATGGCCTACCTGCAGGTGATCTGGGCGATCGGCCTGAGCATGCTGGCGCTGGCCGCATTGCCGTGGCTGCCGCGACCCGTGCGGGTGGCGACCGGCGTGGCGCTGATCGCCGGGCACGCTGGCGCTGCGTTACTTCTGACCATCGCCGCGCCGGCGCGCGCGCCTATACTCGCGCTTTGCCCGCCGCCGGCCCGTTGATGCCCCCGACCGCTGTTTCCGTCCGCGCGACCGACGACTTCCTCGGTCACCCCAAGGGCGTCTACGTCTGTTTCTTCACCGAGATGTGGGAGCGTTTTTCGTTCTACGGAATGAAGGCGCTGCTGCTGCTGTACCTGACCAAGTACCACCTGTTCGGCGACAAGGCCGGGCTGGACCTGCTCGGCGCCTACGGCGGCCTGGTCTACTGCATCCCGGTGTTCGGCGGCCTGCTCGCCGACCGCTGGCTGGGGATGCGCAAGGCGGTGGTGTTCGGCGGCGTGCTGCTGGTGCTCGGCCACCTCGGCATGGCCTTCGAGGGCCATGCCGCGACCCGCGTCGGCGGCACCGTGGTGCGCGACACCGCCGGGCTGGCGGTGACCTACCTGTCGCTGGCGCTGATCATCGTCGGGGTCGGCTTCCTCAAGCCCAACATCTCCACCATCGTCGGCAAGCTGTATCCGGAGAACGACCCGCGCCGCGATTCGGGCTTCTCGCTGTTCTACGCCGGCATCAACCTCGGCTCGCTGTTCGCCTCGCTGGTGTGCGGCTTCCTCGGCGAGGCCTACGGCTGGAAATACGGGTTCGGCGCCGCCGGCATCGGCATGCTGGCCGGCCTGGGCATGTTCCTGTGGGGCCAGAAGTACCTGCACGGCCACGCCGAACCGCGCTCGCGCCAGGCGCTGCGCGAGCGCGTGGCCGGGCTGCCGCGCGAATGGCTGATCTACGCCGCGGCCGTGCTCGGCGTGCTGCCGGTGGCGTGGCTGATGTGGGCCGCGGCCAACGGCGCCTTTTCGCTGGGCGGGGAGATCTCGCTGGCGCTGCTGCTGATGCTGCTGGTGCTGGGCGGCGTGCTGTTGTGGTTCGCCTGGTTCACCGGCACCCAGTGCACGCCGGTGCAGCGCCAGCAGATGTTCGCGCTGATGGCGCTGATCTTCATGGCGCTGGTGTTCTTCACCCTGTACGAGCAGACCTACGGTTCGTGGGTGACCTTCACCGACCGCCTGCTGACCAAGGACATCGCGCCGGCGCTGGTGATCCGCGACGGCACCCCGCTGCCGTGGTCGATCGCCTCGCTGCTGCTGGCGCCGCTCGGGTTCGTGGTGGCCGCGCGCTTGTCCGATCGCGATTCCGCCTCGGCCGCGCCGCGCCGGCTGTTCGTGCTGGTGGTGGCGCTGATGCTGGTGTTCCTGGTGCGCGACTGCATCGTGCTGCCGCAGACCGCCGGCTCGCTGACCTACCTGGGCGCGCTGTTCCTGGTGCTGCTGGCGCCGCTGTTCGCAGCGCTGTGGGCGTGGCTGGACCGCCGCGGCGCCGATCCGTCCAAGCCGGTGAAGTCCGCGTTCGGCCTGGCGTTCGCCGGGCTGTCGTTCGTGCCGCTGGCGTGGGCCGCGCAACAGGTCGGCGCGACCGGGCAGATGGCCAGCGTGTGGTGGCTGGTGCTGGCCTACCTGATCCTGGAAGTCGGCGAGATGTGCCTGTCGCCGGTCGGCCTGTCGGCGGTGACCCAGCTGGCGGTGCCGCGCGTGGTCAGCCTGATGATGGGCACCTGGTTCCTGGCGACCGCGTTCTCCGAGGCGCTCGCCGCGCTGTTCGGCAAGCTGGCCGCGATCGAAGTGCCCGATGGCCAGGCCCTGGACCTGGCGCAGGCCGCGGCCGGCTACGCGCACCTGTTCTGGCTGATGACCGGGATCGGCCTGGGCTGCGGCGCGCTGGCGCTGCTGGCCGCGCCGCTGCTGAAGCGGCTGATGCACGGCGTGCGCTGAGTCTGCCCCGGCGAAAAGGAACGGCGCCCCCGGGCGCCGTTTCCGCGTTCGCCGCCACTACGCGGCTCGGATCCGCATCGTCACGAGGAATCGCCCGCCCTCCTAGTGCACCAGCGCGGCATTGGGACTGCACCACAGCGCTGAGACATGACGGTGCCCTAAGACGACGCCATTGCCGCGACCGATCGCTCAGGGTTGCGCAGCTGTCGGCGCAGCCTGCCGGCCTCCCAGCGAACGCGCCAGGAATGCCAGCAGCTTCGTGTAGTACTCGCGCTGGTGGGGCTCGGTATAGAAGCCATGGCCTTCGGTACTGTAGTAGAGCGCCTCTACCGGCACCCCGGCTTTCGCCAGCGCCGCCTCCATCCGCTTGGAATGCTGGATCGGCGCGCGCTCGTCCTCGCCACCGGCCGCCAGGAACACCGGCACCTTGATGCGGTCGGCAAGATTGACCGGGGATACTTCGGCCAGCGCCTTCGGCTCTCCGATCCACTCCCTCAGGTAATTCTCACCGGAACCGCGCTTCTGGATGTCACCAGTGGTGAACATCATCGGCAAGTCGTAGACACCTACGTAACCGGCCGCGCAACGATACAGGTCCGGTTCCCTTGCCACACCCATCAGCGCCGCATATGCGCCGTAGCTGGCGCCATATATGCAGATGCGAGAAGCATCTGCATGACCCTGCTGGATCGCCCAGCGCGTGGCGTCGGTCACGTCGTCCTGCATGGCGCCGCCCCATTCCCGTGCCCCGGCCTGATGGAAGGTCCGCCCATAACCACCGGAGCCCCGGAAGTTGAGCTGCAACACCGCATAGCCGGCCTTGGCCAGCATCTGCGCTTCGCTGTCGAAACTCCAACTGTCGAACACCTCGAACGGCCCGCCGTGTGGCATCACCACCATCGGCAACGGCTTGCCGTTGCTGTCTTGCGGCAGCGTCAGGTAGCCATGCAGCTCCAGCCCGTCCCGGGCCTTGAAGGCGAACGGCTCCACCCGCGCGGCCTTGGCTGGGTCGAACCATTCGCGGCGGCTGATCAGGTGCTGGGCTTTCTTCGCCACCGTATCGAACAGGAAGAAATCGCCGGGATTGCTGCCCGAATATGCCTGCACCAGCACCAATTTCCCGTCCTTGGTGCTGGATGTGATATAGACCGCGTCGCCACCAAACGCAGCTTCCAGGCTGTGGTACATGCGTGCCTCGGCCGACTGCTCGTCGAAGAACAGCGCCTTGGGCTTGCCCGCCTGCACGATCGCCCCCACCGGGATCGAGGTGCCATCGCGGTAGATGATGCGTAGCGGGTCGGCAACGCTGTCGCGCAGCACCTGGCTGCGTTCGCCACTGGCGATGTCCCAGGCGACGATGGAGTCCGGACCCCGTGCGTTCTGCACCTGCAGATAGGCAGTACGGTTGTCCGCCGAAAAACCAAGCGGCGTTTGGATCCGCCCGCTCACCCCTTCGTCGTTGAGCAGCCTCCATTCAGAGCCCGCGGCATCACGATAGTAGAGCTTGCTGACATTGTCGGCGCCGGCGCCTTCGGCGAACCTGACCTGTCCGGCATTGTCGGTCGAAAAATTCGCCCGCCTCACGGGTGCCTTGGCGACCGGAATGCGCCGACCGGTATTGACGTCCAGTTTCTCGGCCCGCGTGTACGGGTCCTGCCCTGTCCACGGCCATACGCTGATGATGACGTTGCGGTCGTCGTCGATCAGCGTGTCCGCAAGGAAAGCCGCAACCAATTCGGTCCTCTTGGTCTGGATGTTTGTTCCAAGCCCACTGCCTTGCGCCCGGTACCCAACCAGAAGCTCAGGACTGCCGCCATCGGCATTGACGGCATACAGTTCCCCGGTGGGTTGGGGGCTGTCGAGAAGCCCGTACTTCTCGGCAATCGAGATGATCACGCGATTGTCGTTGACCCACGAAAAGCTGCTGACGTGAGAGTTCTTGCCGAGCACGAACGTGCCGCTGAGCTTGTTGTCGGCTCGTCGCATTATCGCCAGCGCAGTACGGTCCTCCATCGGCACCGTCGCGGCAAAGTACTCACCGGTGGGCGACAGCTCGATATCGGTGAACTTGTCCTTCTTGATGTACGCGGCGATGTCGACCTGCGCGCTGACGCAGCCCGATGCAACCATCAGCCCGATGGCCACCGCCCTGATCCACTTCCTCATGTTTTCCCCTCACGCATTCCTTGACGTTGCTCCTTGACCGGAGCTGATGGAGGTCTATCCCGCCCCCGCATGCAGAGTATCGCGCATTCGCCGCCCGCTCCGGACGGTCCCCCGGGACCTCACGCCACCGGCAGCAGCAGCGTGGCGATCGCGCCGCCGCCGTCGCGGTTGGCCAGCGCGGCCTCGCCGCCGTGCAGGCGCGCGACCTCGCGCACGAACGGCAGGCCCAGGCCGGAACTGCGTTGTCCTCCGTGCGGGCGCGGCAGCGAGTAGAAGCGCTCGAAGACCCGCGCCAACGCGTAGTCGGGGACGCCGCTGCCCTGGTCCTCCACGCTCAGCCGGACCCGGTCTCCGACCCGTTCGCCGCGCAGCGCGATCCGGCTGCCGGGTGCGGAGAACTCGATCGCGTTCTCGAGCAGGTTGCCCAGCGCGCGGCGCAACAGGAACCGGTCCCCCTGCACCGCCAGCGCCGCGGC
>DNXT01000398.1 GCA_003505795.1 Lysobacteraceae bacterium
CCAGCGCCAGCGCGTCCGTCGCGCGCTCGCCGGACAGCGGCGGGATCAGCAGCGCGGCGGCGGCGGCCTGGTTCGCCGGCGAGACCTTGCCCGCCGGCAGCGCCAGCTTCACCCGGCGTGTCATCGGCGGGTAGCAGATGCCGTCGGTCTGGCAGCCCTGGAACGTGGCGACCAGGGTCGCGTTCGCCGGATCGGGGCGGTCGCGCAGCAGCGGCAGGGTGACTTCGGCCTGGTCGAAGTACACGGTGACGTTGCCGAAATGCTCGTCGCGATGGAACTTGCCGGCCGGCCACTGCGGCATGCCGGTGCGGATGCCGGCGGCGCCTTCCAGCGCCAGCGAGGTGCGATCGCGATACAGGTAGTAGCCCGGCGTCGGGGTGAAGCGCAGCAGCAACGTGTTGCCGTCGCCGACGATCGCCTCGAAGCGGAACGCCTGCTCGGCGGGCAGCGGCAACGCATCCATGCCGGGCGCGCCGCCGCCGAACAGGCGTGACGGCGCCGGTGCGGCGAGCGGATTGGGCACGGCCGCGGCACCAGCGGCTGCGGGCAGGGCGACCTTCAGCACGCGCCTCTGCGGCGGATAGCACACGCCGGCGTCGGCGCAGCCCTGGTAGCGGACTTCCAGGGTCACCGCGTCGACGCCATCGGCCGCGGTCCCGGCCTGCACCGCGCGGACCTCGTCGTGATAGGTCTCCACGTCGCCGAAGAACTCGTCGTGCTTCTTGCGCCCTGCCGGAAGCGTCAGCGCGCCGGCCTCGAAACCGGGCTCGGCCTTGACGCTGATCCGGTGCCGGTACAGGTAGTAGCCGGGGGCGATCTTCCAGTCCAGTTCGATCGCATCGCGCCGCGGAGCCTGCACTTCCAGCTGGAATGCCTTGTCCACCGGCAGCAGGTCCGCTTCGCTGAACGCGCCGGCGGCGAACGGGGCAAGGGCCAGCGCGCAGAGCGCGGCGAAACGGTGCGGCGACGTCATGGAATCAGCTTTCCTTTCGGGTTTCGAGCCGGACCCAGTCGAGATAGGCGGGCAGGCCGGCGCTGGCTTGGACCGCAAGCGCCTCGGGCAGTTCATACGGATGCAGCTGCTGCAGCCGGGCGATCGCGGCGGGAAGCCGGTCGGCACAGGTCTTGATCAGCAGCTGGATTTCCCGGCTTTCCTCGATCGTCCCCTGCCAGCGGTAGGTCGAATGCACGCCGTCGATGCGGGTCACGCACGCGGCCAGCCCTTCCTCCACCAGCGCCCGGGCGATCCGGGTGGCGCTGGGTTGGTCGGGGCAGGTGCTCAGCAGCAGGTGGACGGCGTCGGAGGGCGGCATGACGGGCCAGTATAGAGCCGCCGCCGGGGGCTTGGCCCGGTGCGGCGGAGGCACATCAGGCGGGCCGGCAGCTGCGGCGGGATCGCCCGTAGGCACCGCGGAGAGGCCGGCGGCCTCATCGACAGCACCTTGCAATAGGGAGGCCGCGACCCGATTCCAGCCGCCGCCGGACGTGCGCCGGCGAGCGCACCCGCCCCGCCGGCGAAAAAACTTTCGCCGGCGGCCCTTGAAAGCGCCGCTGGCGGAACCATTTCTGCTCCGTCCCGACGTGTCGGGTTTTTTCGCGAGCGGTGCTGGCACTCGTCATGCACGAGTGCTAATATCGCCAGTCTTTTCCAGCCCAATCAACTACTTAAGGGGTCTTTCAATGAGCATCAAGCCGCTTCACGACCGCGTTGTGGTCAAGCCGATCGAAGCCGACGAAATCTCCGCCGGCGGCATCGTGATTCCGGACTCGGCCAAGGAAAAGTCGACCAAGGGTGAAGTCGTGGCCGTCGGCCCGGGCAAGCCGCTGGACAACGGCAGCGTGCGCGCTCCGGCGCTGAAGGCCGGCGACAAGGTCATCTACGGCCAGTACGCCGGCAGCAGCTACAAGGCCGACGGCGTCGAATACAAGGTGCTGCGCGAAGACGACGTGCTCGCCGTCATCGGCTGAGCGTCCGCGCCCCTTTCCACTCCAGACCACTTAACCTACTGAGGTAACAGCAATGGCTGCCAAGGATATTCGTTTCGGTGAAGACGCCCGTTCGCGCATGGTGCGCGGCGTCAACGTACTCGCCAATGCCGTCAAGGCAACCCTCGGCCCGAAGGGCCGCAACGTCGTGCTCGAGAAGAGCTTCGGCGCCCCGACCATCACCAAGGACGGCGTCTCCGTCGCCAAGGAAATCGAACTGGCCGACAAGTTCGAGAACATGGGCGCGCAGATGGTCAAGGAAGTCGCTTCCAAGACCAACGACAACGCCGGCGACGGCACCACCACCGCCACCGTGCTGGCGCAGGCGCTGATCCGCGAGGGCGCCAAGGCCGTGGCCGCCGGCATGAACCCGATGGACCTCAAGCGCGGCATCGACAAGGCGGTCATCGCCGCGGTCGCCGAGCTGAAGAAGATCTCCAAGCCGACCACCGACGACAAGGCGATCGCCCAGGTCGGCACGATCTCGGCCAACTCGGACGAGTCGATCGGCAACATCATCGCCGAGGCCATGCAGAAGGTCGGCAAGGAAGGCGTGATCACCGTCGAGGAAGGCTCGGGCCTGGAGAACGAGCTGGACGTGGTCGAGGGCATGCAGTTCGACCGCGGCTACCTGTCGCCGTACTTCATCAACAACCAGCAGAGCCAGTCGGCCGACCTGGACGACCCGTTCATCCTGCTGCACGACAAGAAGATCTCCAACGTGCGCGACCTGCTGCCCGTGCTTGAGGGCGTGGCCAAGGCCGGCAAGCCGCTGCTGATCGTCGCCGAGGAAGTCGAGGGCGAGGCCCTGGCGACCCTGGTGGTCAACACCATCCGCGGCATCGTCAAGGTCGTGGCGGTCAAGGCGCCGGGCTTCGGCGACCGCCGCAAGGCGATGCTGGAAGACATGGCCACCCTGACCGGCGGCACCGTGATCTCCGAGGAAGTGGGCCTGTCGCTTGAGAAGGCCACGATCAAGGACCTGGGCCGCGCCAAGAAGGTGCAGGTCTCCAAGGAGAACACCACCATCATCGACGGCGCCGGCGATACCGCCGCCATCGAGGCCCGCGTCAAGCAGATCAAGACCCAGATCGAGGACACCTCGTCCGATTACGATCGCGAGAAGCTGCAGGAGCGCGTGGCCAAGCTGGCCGGCGGCGTGGCGGTGATCAAGGTCGGTGCCTCGACCGAGATCGAGATGAAGGAAAAGAAGGCGCGCGTCGAAGACGCCCTGCACGCGACCCGTGCGGCCGTCGAGGAAGGCGTGGTCCCGGGCGGCGGCGTGGCGCTGGTGCGTGCGCTGGTGGCCGTGGGCGACCTGAAGGGTGCCAACGAAGACCAGACCCACGGCATCCAGATCGCCCTGCGCGCGATGGAAGCGCCGCTGCGCGAGATCGTCGCCAACGCCGGCGAAGAGCCGTCCGTGATCCTCAACAAGGTCAAGGAAGGCACCGGCAACTACGGCTACAACGCCGCCAACGGCGAGTTCGGCGACATGGTCGAGTTCGGCATCCTGGATCCGACCAAGGTGACCCGTTCGGCGCTGCAGAACGCCGCCTCGATCGCCGGCCTGATGATCACCACCGAAGCGATGGTGGCCGATTCGCCGAAGAAGGACGAGCCGGCGCTGCCGGCCGGCGGCGGCATGGGCGGCATGGGCGGCATGGACTTCTAAGTCCCGCCGCAGCCCAGGCTGCACGCTGTACCGAAGGCCCCGCGCAAGCGGGGCCTTCTTTTTTGCCGCGACGACAGCCCCTGCTGCCGCCGTCGTCGTAGGAGCGACTTCAGTCGCGACGTGGCCCTTCCCGTTGCCTTGAAGAAAAAGGATCCGCTGTCAGCTCCGACAGGCTTTCCCCAGGGGCAACCGCCCGCGACGCAGCGCCAGCATGGTTCCTGCGATCCAGTCCCGGGTCCCTGCCTCGACCCGCATCCGGACCTGCCGCTCGTCGAGCACGACCTGGCCGAAGCGCCATATCCCCGACTGCCGCGCCTGCGCGATGCCGATAAGCACTTCGGCTGCCACTTCCCGTTCTCCCCTGGAACCGGCCGTGGAGCGGGTCCTGCTTCGGGCGCGGGCGTCGCCCCGGCTCCCCCGCCCGCGAAGAGCCTCCATCGCCCGGGGCGGCGAGGTCAGGCGTTCCGGCAGCGCTTATCAGGAATTTCCCGACATCTTTCAGAACATTTCAGAACTTTTCATGGAACGGGAATGAATGACAGCGGCCGACACACATTAATGGCGTTTCGATACCGGCCCTCGCCGGCACGGTCGGAGCTTGAAGGCCTCGCGCGAGGACGCGAGGGCGACATCCCGATCGGCATCGAATCAGCCAGGAAGGGGCGGTTTGGGTAGCGGCGCACGAGACAGGGGGGCGCCGCTACTGCGCATCCCGGATTCCAGACCCCTGGACGTTGGGAGACAAGGGCATGAACCGCATCTACAGGAAAGTATGGAATGCATCGTTGGGGTGCTGGGTGGTGGCGTCGGAACTGGCGCACTCGCGTGGCAAGCGCGGCGGCGGGGTGTTGAAGCTGGTCTCGCTTTCGGCCCTGACCCTGGCCAGCCAGGCCGCGCTGGCGCAGCAGGCGCCGCCGGACGTCATCGACGGCGGCGAGGTGGTCACCATCGAGGGAACCCGGTGGGATACGGGCGGCGACATTCTCGTCGGCGGCGACGGCAGCGGTACGCTGATAATCGGCAACGGCAACGACAGTGTGGTCGACGTCGGCGGCTTCACCTTCGTCGGCGGCAACGCCGGCAGCAACGGCGTGGGCGAGGGCCTTATCGACCTTCACGGCACACTGGTCTCCGCCGCCAGCCTGATCGTCGGCGGCCACGGCACCGGCACGGTCAACGTGGGCGCGGGTGCCACCGCCACGGTGCAGGAACTGGCCATCGCCGGCATGAACTGGGACGACGGCTCGGGCAACGTCATCTACGACGGCACCGGCACGGTCAACATCACCGATGGCGGCGTGGCCAACGTGGCCTTGAACCCGTACTTCGGTTCTTCGGTCACGCTCGCCACCGGTGCGGGCAGCAACGGCGCGCTCAGCGTCAGCGGCGCCGGTTCGCAATTGAACATCGACGGTTATGGCCTGGACGTGGGCTTCCGCGGCATCGGTGAACTGCGCGTGGAAAACGGTGGCGTCATCACCGCCATCGCGGCAGGTCCGACCACTTCCACCATCGGCACCCTGGCCGGCGCCACCGGCACGGTCACGGTCAGCGGCAGCGGCTCGGCCATCAACCTCGAGGGCGGCGACAACAGCCTCGCCGTGGGCTACAACGGCAACGGCACGCTGAACGTCGAGGACGGCGGCGCGTACAACGTCGGCAACTCCCTGTACGTGGGCCACGCGGCCGGAAGCAGCGGCACGGTGAACGTGAGCGGCGGCGGCACGAGCATGTCGGTCGGCCGGGTCGAGGGTGCGTCGGCCACCGAGTTCTACCTCGGGATCGGCGACAAAGGTACGGGTACCTTGAACATAGTCGACGGCGCGGTATTCAGCGTCGCCAACGGCGGCGTGCAACTGGGCATCGCCGCCAGTGGCAGCGGCACGTTGAACCTGAGCAACGCCACGCTGGAAGTCGGCGGCGACATCCAGGCCGGTGCCGGCGCTCACGCATTCAACATCGCCGATGGCAGGCTGCGGTTGTTGCGGGCGTCCGCCATCAACGCCGATGCCACGCTCTCCGGCGAAGCGGAAATCGCCGTGGAGGGCGCCGATGCGCTGTGGAGCGGCGTGCTGTCCGGCAGCGGCGCGATCCTGAAGAGCGGCGCAGGCACGCTGACCCTGGCCGGCGCCAACAGCTACAGCGGCGGCACCACGCTGGCGCAGGGCAGGCTGCGGCTGGGGAACGACGCCTCGTTGGGTACCGGCGTGCTGGGCGTGGCCGCGGCCGGCACGGTCGTGGACTACGCGCCGGGCGTGACCATCGCAAATCCGCTGGAGCTTTCGGCCGACGTCACGCTGTCGGCCACCGAGGGCCACTTCCATGCCGTGCCCGAGAGCATCAGCTGGGACACCAACCCGGCGACCGGGTTGCAGGAACCGGTGGTGCACCCGGCACAGGAAGGCAACGCGCCCGGGCAGGCGGGGGCGATCAGCGGCGACTTCGCGCTGACCAAGACCGGCGCCGGCGAGCTGGTGCTGTCCAATGCGGGCAACAGCTACAGCGGTGGCACCTTCGTCGAGCAGGGCGGCCTGGTGGCCACGGCGAGCGGCGCGCTCGGCAGCGGGCCGGTGCAGATCGCCGCCGAGGGCGGCGTGGAGTTCAACGGCGCCGGGGTCGGGGCCGGAGAACTGGCCATCGACAACCGCGGATCGTTGGCGCTGGACGAGTTCGCCAGCGCTGCTTCGGCCAGCATCGCCAACAACGGCGGCTACCTCTACCTGCGCAACGACGCCACGCTGGGCTCGGCGCAGGTGCTCAACACCAGCGTGGGGCTGGCTGACGGCAGCACGAGCTACGGCTACATCCAGTTCCAGGCCGGCTACGACTACGAGAACGGCCAGTTCCTGGACCAGCAGCGGCTGTCGCGCGGCGGCAACGCGCAGATCGCCAACGAGAAGGGCGCGTTCGTCTCGTTCGCCTCCGGCGGCTACCTGGCCGAGAACCTGTCGATCCAGAACCGCGACAACAGCACGGTGATGTTCAACGTCGCCGGCGACGCGTCCGGCGCGAGCGTGGACAACGGCGCCGGCGCCGTGGTCGCGGTGGTCGGTACGCCGACCTACGCGGCCGACGGCAGCTACCTGGGCCGTGCCGGCGGCACGCTTGCGCTGGGCTCGCTGAGTGGCGAGGGCACGGTGATCCTGGGCAACAACACCCTGGTGCTGGGCGGGCGGGGCGGAAACGACCGCATCGGCGGCACGATCGCCGACAACGGCACCTACTACAACCTGGGCATCGCCATCGACTTCGCCTCGGCCAACGCGCCGACCGCCGGCTCGTCCGGCGGCGCGCTGGTCAAGATCGGCGCGGGCACGCTGACCCTGACCGGCGTCAACAGCTATAGCGGCGGCACCACGGTCGAGGAAGGCGCGCTGGCGGTGGAGCGCGACGCCAATCTCGGCAGCGGCGGGCTGACTCTGGATGGCGGCACGCTGCGCTACCTGGCCGGCTTCTCCAGCGCCCGCGACGTGGTGCTGGGCGCGGCCGGCGGCAGCTTCGACACCGCCGGCAACGAGGCCACGCTGTCGGGCACGATCAGCGGCGTGGGTGCATTGAGCAAGCTCGGCGAGGGTCGCCTGACCCTCGCCGGCGACAACAGCTACAGCGGTGGCACCGTGGTCGACGGCGGTATCCTGCGGCTGGAACACGACAATGCGCTGGGCAGCGGCGGGCTGCGCGTGACCGGTGCCGGTGCGCTGGTCGAGTACGGTGACGGCGTGCGCGTGGAGTCGGAGATCGTGCTGGAAGCCGACGCCGAGCAGGAAGTGGCGGCCGGCAACACCGTCGAGCAGGCCAGCGCGATCAGCGGCAGCGGCGCGCTGGTCAAGTCCGGCGACGGCGTGCTGATCCTGTCCGGCGACAACAGCTACACCGGCGGCACTTCGATCGCGGGTGGCATGCTGGTGGTGGGCAAGGACGGCAGCCTCGGCGACGCCTCCGGCGGGCTGGCACTGGACGGCGGTACGCTGCGCTATGCGGCAGGCTTCGCCAGCGCCCGCGAGGTGACGCTGGGCGCGGCCGGCGGCAGCTTCGACACTGCCGGCAACACCGCCACCCTGGCCGGGTCGATCTCCGGTGCCGGTGCGCTGGTCAAGACCGGCGATGGCACCCTGGTGCTGTCGGGCGACAACCGCTACGAAGGTGGCACCGCCATCAACGGCGGCGCGCTGCAGGTGGAGCGCGACGCCAATCTCGGCGGCGGCAACGGGGGCGTGGCCCTGGACGGCGGTACGCTGGTGTTCGCCGCGGCCTTCGACACGGCGCGCGCGGTCGCCCTGGGCGAGGCCGGTGGCACGCTGGCGGTGGCCTCGGGCAGCGTCGGGCTGTCCGGTCCGATCAGTGGCGACGGCGGCCTGACCAAGAGCGGCGCCGGCACCCTGGTGCTGGGCGGCGCCAACAGCTACGGCGGCGGCACCACGGTCGTCGCCGGCACCCTGGTCGGCGACGCCGGCAGCCTCCGCGGCGACCTGCGCAACGAGGCCGAAGTGGTGTTCGAGCAGGCGCAGGCCGGCACCTACGACGGCGCCATCAGCGGCAGCGGCAGTATCGAGAAGACCGGCGAGGGCCGCCTGTGGCTCAGCGGCGACAGCAGCGGCTTCACCGGCCAGACCACGGTCAGCGAAGGCACGCTGCGGGTCAACGGCGTGCTCGGCGGCAGCCTCGATGTCGCCGGCGGCGCGGTGCTGGACGGCATCGGCACGATCGGCACCATCGCCGTGGCCGGCAGCATCGGCCCGGGCAACTCGATCGGCACGCTGACGGTCGCCGGCAGCTACACCCAGGCCGCCGGTTCCACCTACGTGGTCGAGATCGCCGCCGACGGCCGCTCCGACCGCATCGAGGTCGAGGGCCAGGCGGTGCTGCAGGGCGGCACGGTGCAGGTGTTGCGCGAGGACGGCGTGTATCGCCGCGACACCCGCTACACCATCCTCAGCGCCGGCCAGGGCGTCAGCGGCACGTTCGAGGCGCTGGCCCAGAGCCAGCGCCCGTTCCTGGACCTGGCGCTGGTCTACGGCGGCGATGCGGTCTGGCTGGACGTGCTGCGCAACTCGGTGCGCTACCAGGACTATGCCGCCAGCTTCAATGCGCTGCGCGTGGCCGAGGTGCTGGATGCGGTGGAGAGCGGCGAGCTGGCCGAGCGCGCCGACCTGTCGCTGGCGCTGGAAAGCCTGAGCAACCTGGCCGAGACCGCGGTCGTGCCCGCGCTGAACCGCCTCAGCGGCGAGATCCATGCCGGCGTCGGCAGCCTGGTCCTGGACGACGCGCAGGCGCGGCAAGGCCTGTTGCAGGGACGTGGCCGCGATGGCGACAGCGGCGCCTGGGTACAGGGCTGGCACCGCTCGGCCGAGCTGGACGGCGACGGCAACGCCCATGGCGCCGAGTACCGCAGCAACGGTGCGTTGGCGGGCCTGGACACCCGGACCGGCGAGGACTGGCTGATCGGCGCGGCGGTGGGCTATACCCGGCTGGATGCCGATTTCCAGCCGGGGGACCGGGCGCGCGTCAAGAGCCTGGAGCTGGCGCTGTACGGCCGCTGGCAAGGCGAGGCGGCGTGGCTGGATGCAGGCGTCGACGCGGCGCGGCTGGACAGCGACGTCCAGCGCCACGTCGGCTACCACGACATCGCGCGCAACGCGCTAGCCAGCTATCGCGGCCATCGCCTCGGCGCCGGCCTGCGCGCCGGCTACGACGTCCAGCTCGCCCAGGCGCAACGCCTGCAACCGTCGCTGGGCCTGCGCTACGACACGATCGACCAGGACGGTTTCGAGGAGAGCGGCGCCGGCGACCTGTCGCTGCGCGGACAGGGACACGACAGCGAGCGCTTGCTGGCCGACCTCGGGCTGCGCTGGTCCGGTGCGCTGGCGGCCGGCAGCTGGACCCTGGTCCCGCAACTGGACGTGCGCTGGAACCAGGCCTCGGGCAGCCGTGGCGGCCTGGACCTGGCGCTGGCCGGAGCCCCGGAACTTGGGTTCCACGCGCGCGGGCTGGAACTGCCCGAGCGCTGGGGCAGCGTGCAGCTGTCGCTGTCGGGCAGCCGCGGACAGACGCTGGGCTGGTACCTCGGCCTGGGCTACCAGCGCGGGGATGGACTCGATGCGCGGCAGGCCAGCGCGGGAGTGCACTGGCGGTGGTGAGCGCTCGATAGGCGCACGGACGCGATCGCATGGAAGCGGACGGCGGGGCGCGCGAGCGCCCCGTCCCTTTTTCGCTCGCCGCAGCGCTCTTGGTGGCAGGAGCGACTTCATCCGTCGCGACTGAAGTCGCTCCTACGAAAGCTTGCGTCGGCATCGTTGCCGATGAAACAGTGGCATGCCCGGAAAGACCGTGTTATCAATGCAGCCCATGAACGCAAGCCGCGCCAGCTTTTACTTTTGGTACTACTTTCCGAAGCCGCTGGCGGAGGAAGGATTGCGCTCACCCTGAAGAAACCCTTCAGACGCATTCCCGAAAAGCCGCCAGCGCAACTGGCGGCTTTTTTCATGCCGCCACTGCTCTGGGGCAGACCCGACCACTGGAGAACCGCATGCCCCCGCACACCGATGACCTTCGCATCCGCAAAATCGAACCGTTGACCCCGCCCGCCCAGCTGCTCTCGCTGCTGCCCTGCGACGAGCCGGCGTCGCAGACCGTGTCCGCCTCGCGCGCGGCCCTGCACGAGATCCTGCATGGCCGTGACGACCGCCTGGCGGTGGTGATCGGGCCATGCTCGATCCACGACCCGGTCGCGGCGATGGAGTACGCGCAGCGCCTGCGCCCGCTGCGCGACACGCTCGGCGATGCGCTGGAGATCGTGATGCGGGTGTACTTCGAGAAGCCGCGCACCACCATCGGCTGGAAGGGCCTGATCAACGACCCGGACCTGGACGGCAGCTTCGACATCAACAAGGGCCTGCGCATCGCGCGCGGCCTGCTGCGCGACATCAACCATCTCGGCCTGCCGGCCGGCGTGGAGTTCCTGGACATCATCTCGCCGCAGTACATCGCCGACCTGGTGGCCTGGGGCGCGATCGGCGCGCGCACCACCGAGAGCCAGGTGCACCGCGAGATGGCGTCGGGGCTGTCGTGCCCGGTGGGCTTCAAGAACGGCACCGGCGGCGACGTCAAGATCGCGGTCGACGCGGTCGGCGCGGCCTCGCATCCGCACCATTTCCTGGCCGTCACCAAGGACGGGCAGACCGCGGTCGCGGCCACTGCCGGCAATCCGGACTGCCACGTGATCCTGCGCGGCGGGCGGACCCCGAACTACGACGCCGACAGCGTCGCGGCCGCGGCGCAGGTGCTGGAGAAGAACGGCCTGGCCGCGCGCCTGATGGTCGATGCCAGCCATGCCAACAGCGGCAAGAATCCGGACAACCAGCCCAGGGTGATCGAGGACATCGCCGTGCAGCTGGAGCATGGCCAGGACGCGATCGTCGGGGTGATGGTGGAAAGCCACCTGGTCGGCGGCCGCCAGGAGCTGGCGGCCGGTTGCGAACTGACCTACGGGCAGAGCATCACCGACGGCTGCATCGACTGGGAGACGTCGGTGCAGGTGCTGGAGCGGCTGGCCGTGGCGGTGCGCGCGCGCCGCCAGTGCCGGGTTTCGCAAGCGGCCTGAGGATCGCTTTCCATGACGCATCACGCGCGCAGGCTCGCTGCGCGCGTGATGCGCAGCGTCCCTAGACGATGGCCGCAGCAGGCGGTTCGTCTTCGCCGCGAGGGTGCATGCCGGGCGTATTTCGCCATCTGCTCGTGGTGCAGCGCTTTGCCGGGCAGGCGACAGGCGATGCTTTTTCGAAAATACCGGTCGGGATAATCCTTACAGATGTAGGGATTATCGGTGGAATTATTTTCCATCCCGACGAGAAAATAATTTCCGAATTCCGGATAAATGCCCTGGAAGAGTGATGTCCGCTCCAGTTATGGACTTTCCTCGAGCATGCGTGCGTATATTAGGTCAATGCATGCTATATGCTGTCTCAGGGGAAGATCCGATGGCCTTTCAACATAATCCGTCGGGGCACAAGGCATTTAGAAATGCTGTCTCCGTTGTCGTGGCGACATCGACGACGTCCTCGTTATAAAAGCCGGATCGGCAGCGAATGCGATCTCCGGGTCTATGGCAGCCCCGGTGCTTTTCTTGCGGGTTCCGCATGCCGCCGTCTGTCTCCCATTCCACCCGCCACTGCCGCGATGACGTCATCGCCCTTTGACGGTATCACTCACTCCATCAGGGGAAGAACATGACCATCCGTTCCAGCAATAACCGTCGATTCGCCATTCCCGCCGTTTCGCTGCTCGCGATCGCCGCGGCCACTTTCAATGCCGGCGCCGCCCAGCAGAGCACCACCTTCACCGTGGACGCCACGGTGGCGGCTGCCTGCACCGTCAGCGCCACTGCCCTGGACTTCGGGGACACGGTCAACGTGCTGGGCGGCGCCGTCGACGGCACCGGCACCTTGACCGCCACCTGCACCAGCGGCAGCGCCTATACCATCGGCCTGAATGCGGGCGTTTCCGACGATGCGACCGTGGCCGATCGCGCGATGACGCTGGACGGCGGCACCGACGTGCTGCGGTACAGCCTGTCCTCGGTCGCCGCCGGCGGCCTCAACTGGGAAGATGTCGGCGGCGCCAACCTGGCGTCGGGTACCGGTAACGGCGCGGCGCAGGCCATCACGGTCTATGGCCGGATCCCCGCGGGCCAGACCGACGTAACCGCCGGTACGTACCAGGACACGATCACGGCCACGATCGAATTCTGATGTTCGTTCGCCGGACTCGGGTGCATGCGTTGTTCGGCGTTCTGTTGCTCGGCTGCACGCTTGCGTGCAGCCTGGCGCAGGCCGGTTCCTTCACGGTGAACCCGGTCAGGGTGACGCTTTCCGGCCGCCAGCCCGTGGCGGCGCTGACGGTGCGCAACCTCGGCGATACGCCGGCGGTGATCCAGCTCGAGGTCAAGCGCTGGTCCCAGCTCGATGGCAGGGATCTCTACGAGGACACCGCCGAGATACTGGCCACGCCGCCTATTTTCACGGTACCGGCCAATCAGACGCAGCTGGTGAGGGTTGGCCTCAGGCGCGCGCCGGACCCGGACCAGGAATTGACCTACCGGCTCTATCTGCAGGAGGTGGAGCCGCCGCCGACGCCGGGATTCACCGGCTTGAAGATGGCGGTGCGCATGGGCGTGCCGCTGTTCGTGCAGCCTGCGGTGCCTGCCTTGCCCAGCCTGCATTGGCAGGCCACGCGGCTGGGTCCGGAGGAAATCAGCCTTTCGGCGACGAATACCGGCAAGGCCCATATCCAGCTCAACGGCTTCCAAGTGCGTCCGGCCACCGAGTCCTCGCCGGCAGTCACGCGCCAGGTTTCGGCCTATCTGCTGCCCGGCCAGCGGCAGAGCTGGGTCGTCCAGGCCCACCAGGCGCCGGGAGTCGCATTGCATCTCCTCGCGAAAACGGATGCGGGAGATGTCGAGACCGAACTGGCAGTGGGCGCACAGTAGCGCCTGCGACTGCAGCGGATCACCCGCTCATGCTGTGTGGATCGCCTTGTTGCTGTCGGGCGTGCATGCCGGTGCCTGTGCCGACCCGGTGATGTCCACCGCCGTGGCGCCCCCGGCGGCGATGGCCGCGGCCGAGGTCCTGGAACCCGGCGATGGGGAGGCTTGGCTGGCCGTCCAGCTCGACCCGCGCGAACCGGCGCAGAACTTCCTGGCGCTCAAGCGCGGCGGACGCTGGCTGGTGCGAGGCGAAGACCTGCGCCGCTGGCGTCTGCGTCTGCCCGAGACGGAGCCGTTGATGCGCGGCGAGGATGCCTGGTACCCGCTGGACGCCATGCCGGGCCTCGCCTATTCCGTGGATGCGGCGACGCAGACGATGTCCATGGACATCCCCGCCGGCCTGTACGACCCCAGCCTGGTCGCCGAGCGACCGGACTATCTGGACCCGACGCCGTCGCCGCCCGGTGGGTTCCTCAATTACGACGTGGCGGCGGAACGCCGGGACGGCCAGACACACACCAATGCGCTGCTCGAGATGGGCGCGTTCAAGGCAAGCGGCTCGCTGCTGGGGACCTTCCTGGCCGGCGAGTGGCAGGACGGGCTCCGGCTCAAGCGCCTGGACACCACCTGGACCCAGGACCGGCCTGCAGCCCGTACCAGCCTGAGGCTGGGCGACGCGATCAGCGGAACCACGGGCTGGGCGCGGTCGGTGCGCTTCGGCGGCGTGCAATGGGCCACCAACTTCGATACCCAGCCCACGCTGGTGACCTATCCGCAGCCGGGCATCGCCGGCGAGGCGGCCTTGCCCTCCACCGTGGACCTCTATATCAACGATGCGCTGCGCTCGCGCCAGGAGGTCCCAGCCGGACCTTTCACCCTCCAGGATCTGCCGGTGATGACCGGGCAGGGCGAGATGAGCCTGGTGGTGCGCGACGTGCTCGGCCGCGAACGCGTGATCAGCGCCCCGTACTACGCCAGCCCACGCCTGCTGCGCGCCGGGCTGCACGACTATTCGTACGAAATGGGCTTCGTGCGAAGGGATTACGGCCTGAGCAGCAACGGCTATGGCCGTTTCCTGGCCGTGGGGACGCACCGCCTCGGCCTGAGCGACCGGCTGACCGGCGAAGCGCATGCGGAACTGCAGCGCGACCAGCAGACCTTCGGGCTGGGCGGGGTCATGCTCTGGCCCGGCGCGGGCGTCGTCAACGCCTCGCTGGCCGCCAGCCATGGCGACGGCGGCGACGGTGGCCTGGTCGCGCTGGGTTTCCAGCGGCAGGCGCGCGTACTCAGCTTTGGCGGCAACCTCCAGTTCGCAAGCCGCCGCTTCCGGCAACTGGGCCTGGGGTCCGTTCGCCGCTGGCAGGGGGGAAGCGCGGGCCCGGGCGGATACGCGCCGGACCAGGATGCATCGTACGAGGAGGTGGACCGACAGGTGCCGCGCGTGAGCAGCCAGCTCTTCGTCAGCCTGGCCACGCGCGGCCAGGGCTCCTTCGGACTCAGCCACGTCCGGCAGGACTACCGCGACGAGGCGGACATCGAACTGTTCAGCGCCAACTACAGCATCGGCATCGGGAACCTGGGCTTCCTGAGTGCCGCACTGCTGCGCACGCTGGCGCCCCGGATGGAGACCTCGCTCAGCCTGTTGTTCACCCTGCCGCTGGGAGATCGCAGAACGGCCAGCATCGGGACGCGCCGCGAGGGCGGCGACCAGCAGGCGACGGTGCGGCTCCAGCGCAACCTGCCGACCGGCAGCGGCTACGGCTATCGTCTGTTGGCCGCGGTGGGAGAACCCAGCCGCGGCGAGGCGGGCGTGAGCATGCAGAACGACGTCGGCACCTATTCGCTGGAGGCGGCACGCTATGCCGGCAAAGATGGCGTGCGCGCCAGCGCCAGGGGCGGCGTCGTGGCGCTGGACGGATCGGCCTATCTCAGCCGGCATGTCGATGACAGTTTCGCGGTGGTGAAGCTGCCGGGCTACCCGGATGTGCGCGTCTACGCCGACAACCGGCTGGTCGCGCGCACCGACGAGGACGGCAACGCCCTGCTGCCCGGGCTGCGGCCCTACCAGAAGAACCCGGTCCGCATCGAGCAGGCCGACCTGCCGATGGATGCGGAAATCGATGCCATCGCGCTCGACGCGATTCCCTACGGACGCAGCGGTGTCCTGCTGGCCTTCCCGATCCGGCGCTCGCGCGGTGCGACGCTGACGATCCTGCTCGAGGATGGCCGGCCGCTTCCCGCCGGTGCCGAGGTGCATGTCGCCGGCCAGGCTCAGGGCTTTCCGGTGGGGCAGCGCGGCCAGGCCTATCTCACCGGCCTGTCGGAGCACAACCGTCTGGCCGTGACCTGGCGCGGCCAGCATTGCGTCTTCGATGCGACGCTGCCACTGTCGGGCGATGCCCTGCCCGACATGGGCCGCTTCCTCTGCATTGGAGTCGTGCCATGAATGCGCTTCCCGCCTTTTCCAAAGCCGCGCGGTGCGGGCCCGGCGTACCGGCTGTACGTCTGCTTGCCGCGTTGCTGTCGATGGCGTTCGCCTTGCCGCTGTGGGCGGCATGCAGCGTCTCCGCGCAGTCGGTCAGTTTCGGCGACTATGTTCCCTTCGATACGGCGCCCACCGACGGGGTGGGCAGCATCGTGGTGACCTGCGACGCGGTCACGCCTTATACGCTTTCGCTCGATCCGGGCTCCGGCAGCCAGGACGCCCGCACGCTGGTGCATGCCGGCAACGTTCTGGCCTACAACCTGTATACCGACGCCGGCCGCAGCATCGTCTGGGGCGATGGTGCGGGCGGCACGGCCACGGTGAGCGGCGATGCCCTCTCCCAGACGTATTCCGTGTACGGCCGCATCGAGGCCCGGCAGAACGTCCTCGTAGGGCCCTATGTCGATACGATCACCGTGATCCTGGACTACTGAGGACGCGGCGGCGCAGGCGGCCGTCGGTCATTGGGATGGGCGGACCGCGGTCGCGGCCACTGC
>DNXT01000400.1:0-4590 GCA_003505795.1 Lysobacteraceae bacterium
CGGCGACGCCGCCGCGACCACGACCGCAACCGAGCCGGCGGCGGCCGGCGCCGCCACGGATGCGCAGGAGCAAGCGCCGATCCCGCAGTTGGTCAGCAAGGACGGCAAGCACGCGTTGCTGGTCGATGGCGCGCCGTTCCTGATCCTGGGCGCGCAGGTCAACAACTCCAGCAACTATCCCGGCGCGCTCGAGGACGTGTGGCCGGCGATCGAGGAACTGCGGCCCAACACCGTGCAGGTGCCGATCGCCTGGGAGCAGGTCGAGCCGGAGGAGGGCAGGTTCGACTTCTCGTTCGTCGACACGCTGCTGGCGCAGGCGCGCGAGCACAAGGTGCGGCTGGTGCTGCTGTGGTTCGCCACCTGGAAGAACAACGGCCCGAACTACGCCCCGCACTGGGTCAAGACCGACAACCAGCGCTTCCCGCGCGTGGTCACCCGCGACGGGCGCACGATCGGCTCGCTGTCGCCGCACGCGCCGGCGACGCTGGAGGCGGACAAGAAGGCGTTCGTGAAGTTCATGCAGCACCTCAGGCAGGCCGACCCGCAGCGCACCGTGATCATGGTGCAGCCGGAGAACGAGCCGGGCACCTACGGCAGCGTGCGCGACTTCTCGCCGCTGGCGCAGGAGCTCTTCGACGGACCGGTGCCGGACGCGCTGCTGCAGAAGCTCGGCAAGCAGCCGGGCAGCTGGGCGCAGGTGTTCGGCGCCGAGGCCGACGAGTTCTTCCATGCCTGGTCGATCGGCCGCTTCATCGACCAGGTCGCCGAAGCCGGCAAGGCCGCGTACCCGCTGCCGATGTACGTCAACGGCGCGCTGCGCGGCCCGTTCAACCCGGGCCAGCCCGGCCAGTACGCCAGCGGCGGCCCCACCGACAACGTGCTCGACGTGTGGAAGGCGGCCGGCCCGCACATCGACCTGCTGGCGCCGGATATCTACATGCCCGAGTACACCATGTACACCACCGTGCTCGACCGCTACGCGCGGCCGGACAATGCGCTGTTCGTGGCCGAGACCGGCAACCGCACCGAGTACGCGCGCTACCTGTTCCCGGCGCTCGGCCACGACGGCATCGGCTGGTCGGCGTTCGGCATCGACTACAGCCGCTACTCGAACTATCCGCTCGGCGCCAAGCACGTCGACCAGGACACCCTGGCGCCGTTCGCGCTCGGCTACCGCCTGGTCAACCAGGGCATGCGCCAGTTCGCCAGGGCCTCGTCGGAAGGCCGGCTGCACGGCACCGCCGAGCAGCCGGGCGTGGCGGTGCAGGAGCTGAAATTGAACGAGCGCTGGAACGCCACCGTCACCTACGGCGTGCCGCAGTTCTGGTTCCAGGGCGAGCCGCCGGGCAATCCCGAGCCGGTCGGCGCGGCGCTGATCGCCGAGCTCGGCCCGGACGAATTCCTGGTCACCGGCTACCACGCCCGGGTCAGCCTGCATCCGGCCAGCGCGGCGACCGCCAACATGATCTACGACCGCGTCGAGGAAGGACGCTACGACGCCGCCGGCGCCTGGCAGCTCAAGCGCAACTGGAACGGCGACCAGACCGACTACGGCCTCAATTTCTCCAGCGCCACCCAGTTGTTGAAGGTGAAGCTGGCGACCTATCAGTAACGCGCGCTCCGCAGCGCCGTATCCGAACACGAACGAAGGAAAGAACCGACATGCACGATTCCAAGCACAGGGCCGCCGGCCTGCATCCCACGCCGCTGGCATGCGGGCTCGCGTTCGCGCTGGCGCTGGCCGCCACCGGCGCCGACGCCCAGCAGGTGACCCGCTCCGCCGACGGCGTCACCGTGGTGCCGAGCGCCCAGGGCGCCGCCGCGGTGCGGCTGCAAGTAGTGGACCAAGGCATCATCCGGGTCAGCGCCGACCAGGACGGCGACTTCGAGCGCAGCCCCAGCCTGATGCGGGTGCCGGTGCAGGCCGATGCCCGCTTCAGCGTCGACGAGCAGGGCCAGGTGGTGCGGCTGAAGACCGCCCAGGTCACCGCCGAGGTCTCCACCGTGGACGGCCACGTCAGCTTCGCCGACGCCAACGGCAGGCCGGTGCTGTCCGAGGTCGCCGGCGGCCGCAGCTTCACCCCGATCAGCGTCGATGGCGGCGAACAGCTGCTGAGCACGCGTCAGCGCTTCGCCTCGCCCGACGACGAGGCGATCTACGGCTTCGGCCAGCACCAGCAGGGCTGGATGAACCAGAAGGGCCGCAACGTCGAGCTGCTGCAGAGCAATATCGACCTGGCGGTGCCGTTCCTGGTGTCCAGCCGCAACTACGGCATCCTCTGGGACAACAACTCGATCACCCGCCTGGGCGACCCGCGCGGCCTGCAGCCGCTGGACAAGTCGCTCAAGCTGTACGACGCCGACGGCAAGCCCGGCGCGCTGACCGCGACCTACTCGGTCGACGGCAAGCAGAAGCTGGTCCGCCGCGAGAGCGAGATCGACTACCAGTACATCAAGCAGCTGGCCAACTTCCCGGCCAAGGGCAAGAACGCCGACAAGAACGGCCGCAGCCAGGTCACCTGGGAAGGCGAGATCGAGGCGGCCAGCGGCGGCGAACACACCTTCTCGCTGTACTCGAGCGAATACGCCAAGCTGTACGTGGACGGCAAGCTGGTGCTGGATCGCTGGCGCCAGAACTGGAACCCGTGGCACCACGAGTTCGCGCTGCAGCTGCAGCCGGGCCAGCGCCACCGGATCAGGGTCGAGTGGGACCTGATCGACCCGAGCTACATCGCGCTGCTGCACCGCGACCCGCTGCCGGCGGCCGAGGCCAAGGACCTGTCGCTGTGGTCCGAGGCCGGGCAGATGATCGACTACTACTACGTGGCCGGCGCCAACGCCGACCAGGTGATCGCCGGCTACCGCGAGCTCACCGGCAAGGCGGTGCTGCTGCCGAAGTGGGCGTACGGCTTCTGGCAGAGCCGCGAGCGCTACAAGACCCAGGACGAGATCGTCGACACCGTGGCCGAGTACCGCAGGCGCAAGCTGCCGCTCGACAACATCGTGCTCGACTGGTCGTACTGGCCGCAGGACGCCTGGGGCTCGCACGACTTCGACAGGCAGCACTTCCCGGACCCGGACGGGCTGGTGAAGTCGGTGCACGGCATGCACGCGCAGCTGATGATCTCGATCTGGCCGAAGTTCTACCCGACCACCGAGAACTACAAGGAGCTGGCCGCGGCCGGCCACATGTGGACCCGCAACGTCGAGGCCGGCGAGCTGGACTGGATCGGCGACGGCTACCTCAACGCGTTCTACGACCCGTTCTCCGAGGACGCGCAGAAGATCTACTGGCGCCAGGTCGACGAGAAGCTCAACAGCAAGGGCATCGACGCCTGGTGGATGGACGCCGACGAGCCGGACATCCACAGCAACCTCGACATCGCCACGCGCAAGTACCGCACCACGCCGAACGCGCTGGGCAGCTCGACCGAGTACTTCAACGCCTATCCGCTGCCGCATACCCACGGCGTCTACGAGGGCGACCGCGAGGCCGACGGCAAGCGCGTGTTCATCCTCTCGCGCAAGGGCTACGCCGGTACCCAGCGCAACGCGGTGGCGGTATGGAGCGGCGACATCGTCTCGCGCTGGGACGACCTGCGCGAGCAGATCTCGGCCGGCGTCAACGTGTCGATGTCGGGCCTGCCGAACTGGACCTTCGACATCGGCGGCTTCTCGGTGGAGAAGCGCTACGAGAACCAGGAGGCATCGGCGCAGCAGGAATGGCGCGAACTCAACACGCGCTGGTTCCAGTTCGGCGCGTTCGTGCCGCTGTTCCGTTCGCACGGCCAGTTCCCGTACCGCGAGATCTGGAACATCGCCCCGGAAGGCACCCCGTACTACGCCAGCATGGAGTACTACACCAAGCTGCGCTACACGCTGCTGCCGTACATCTACTCGCTGGCCGGCGACACCTACCACCGCGACGGGGTGATCATGCGCGGCCTGCCGATGGACTTCCCGCACGACCCCAAGGTCGCCGACCTCAACGACGAGTACCTGTTCGGCCCGTCGTTCCTGGTGGCCCCGATCAGCGAGTTCGGCGCCACTTCGCGCCAGGTCTACCTGCCGGCCGGGACCCGCTGGATCGACTTCGCCACCGGCAAGCGCTACGAGGGCGGCCAGGCCATCGATGCGGCCGCGCCGATCGAGCGCATGCCGCTGTTCGTGCGCGCCGGCGCGATCGTGCCGACCGGCCCGGTGCAGCAGTACGTCGACGAGCAGCCGGACGCGCCGCTGACCGTGGTGGTCTACACCGGCGCCGACGGCCGGTTCTCGCTGTACGAGGACGCCGGCACGGACTACGGCTACGAGAAGGGCGAGTTCAGCCGCATCCCGCTGGCCTGGGACGAGGCCAAGCGCAGCCTGACCATCGGCAAGCGCGAAGGCAGCTGGCCGGGGATGCAGGCCAGGCGCACCATCAACGTGCGCTTCGTCGACGGCCCGCGCGAGGATGCCGGCGCGCTGGAACCGAAGGTCGACGCCAGCGTGCAGTACACCGGCAAGCCGCTGAGCGTGCCGTTCAAGCGCGGCGCGGCCAGGTGAGGCGCGCCGTGTCCGGCCAGCTTCTTGCGGGAGGGACTTCGGTCC
>DNXT01000400.1:4817-4972 GCA_003505795.1 Lysobacteraceae bacterium
GGGACTTCGGTCCCGACGCTTGGCCAGGAAAGCCTGGCGGGACTGGAGTCGCTCCCGCAGGTCATGGCATGAGCATCGCGCTGACCCGTCGCGAACTGTGCAAGGCGATGGGCGCCGGCCTCGCCGCCGGCGCCCTCGCGCCCGTGGCCGCGGCC
>DNXT01000473.1:0-286 GCA_003505795.1 Lysobacteraceae bacterium
GAACCGACCGGCAACCTCGACTCGCAGATGGCGCGCGGGGTGATGGAGCTGATGGAGGAGATCAACTCGCAGGGCACCACCATCGTGATGGTCACCCACGACCCGGAGCTGGCCGCGCGCGCGCAGCGCAACGTGCACATCGTCGACGGCCAGGCCACCGACCTTGAGCGCGATGCCGCGCTGCTGCGACCGCGCAGCGCCGATGCCGTGGCCAGCGCCAACGAATGAGGCCGCCGCCATGTTCGGCTACTACGTCAATCTCGCCCTGCGCAGCTTCCGCCGCAAC
>DNXT01000473.1:471-6649 GCA_003505795.1 Lysobacteraceae bacterium
CTGCGCAGCTTCCGCCGCAACAAGGTCCTGACCGTGCTGATGGTGCTGGCGATCGCGCTGGGCATCGGCGCGTCGATGACCACCCTGACCGTGTTCCACGTGCTGTCCGGCGATCCGATCCCCACCAAGAGCGACCGCCTGTTCAACGTGCGCGTGGACCCGGAACCGGCATCGACCTACCAGCCCGGCATCGAGCCGGAAGGCCAGCTCACCCGCTACGATGCCGAGGCGCTGCTGCGCGACAAACGTGCGCTGCGCCAGACCATCACCACCGGCGGCACCGGCGCGATCGAGCCGCAGAACAGCACGCTCAAGCCGTTCCAGCTGTCGGTCCGTTTCGCCACCGCCGACTTCTTCCCGATGTTCGAAGTGCCGATGCTGCAGGGCCAGGGCTGGTCGGCGGCCGACGACGAGGCGCGGGCGCGGGTGGTGGTGATCTCGCGCGCCCTGAGCGAGAAGCTGTTCGGCACCACCGCGGCGGTCGGGCGCGACCTGCGCCTGGAGAAGAACGCCTACCGCGTGGTCGGCGTGATCGACGACTGGCGCCCGACCCCGCGCTTCTACGACCTCTACAACGGGCGCTACGGCGAGAGCGAGCAGCTGTTCGTGCCGTTCGCCACCGCGATGGACGTCAAGCTCGCCCGGCGCGGCAACATGAACTGCTTCTCCGCCGACGGCGCGCCCAACAGCGACGGCACCGCGCTGACCGCGAGCTGCACCTGGCTGCAGTACTGGGTGGAACTGCAGCGCCCGTCGCAGGCGGCCGACTACAAGGCCTACCTGGACAACTACTCCGCGCAGCAGCGCCAGGCCGGGCGCTTCCAGCGGCCGCCCAACACCCGCCTGCGCGACGTCATGGAGCTGCTGCAGTTCCGCAAGGTCGTGCCCAGCGACGTGCGCCTGCAGATGTGGCTGGCGATCAGCTTCCTGGTGGTCTGCCTGCTCAACAGCGTCGGCCTGCTGCTGGCCAAGTTCCTGCGCCGCAGCGGCGAGATCGGCGTGCGCCGCGCGCTCGGCGCCAGCCGCAGGGACATCTTCGTGCAATGCCTGGTCGAGGCGGTCAGCGTCGGCGCGGTCGGCGGCGTGCTCGGCCTGGGCCTGGCCCTGCTGGGGCTGGCGGCGGTGCGTCGGCAGCCGGCCGAATACGCCGCCCTGGCGCACCTGGACCTGCCCATGCTGCTGACCACGGTCGCCCTCACCCTGGTCGCGAGCACCCTGGCCGGGCTGCTGCCGGCGTGGCGCGCGATGCAGGTCCCCCCCGCACTCCAGCTCAAGTCGCAGTAACGGAGACCCCATGGACATCCGCCCCATCCTGTCCGCCCTGGCCCGCCACAAGACCGCCGCGGCCCTGATCGTCATCGAGGTCGCGCTGACCTGCGCGATCGTCTGCAACGCGCTGTTCCTGATCGCCCAGCGCATCGAGACGATCAGCGAGCCCAGCGGCATCGCCGAGGACCGCCTGGTCGAGATCAGCCTGGCCGGCATCGGCAAGCAGGCCGACGCCGACGCCCGCACCGCCGAGGACATCGCCGCACTGCGCGCGGTGCCCGGCGTCGTCGACGTGACGCTCACCAACCAGGTGCCGTTCTTCGACAATTCCAACAACACCGGCCTCGGCCTGCAGCCGAACCAGCAGAACGACACCGTCAATGCCGCCCAGTATCAGGGCGGCAACCTGGTCAAGGCGCTGGGCCTGCGGCTGGTGGCCGGGCGCGACTTCCTGCCCGGCGAGGTCGTGCTCGGCTCGGAGATCGACAAGATGCTGGCCGAGAGCCCGGAAAAGGTCTCGTCGGCGATCATCGTCTCGCAGGCGCTGGCGCGCAAGCTGTTCCCGGACGGCGATGCGGTCGGAAAGACCATCTATACCGGCTACGTGCCGCTGACGATTGTCGGCGTGGTGGAGACGCTGGCACGGCCCAACGTCTGGGGACCGGAGGCCGGCAAGGGCGATTCGATGATCCTGCCGGTGCAGCTGCCCTATACCGAAGGCTTCTACTTCGTGCAGACCAGCGATCCGGCGCGCCGCGCCGAGGTGCTCAAGGCCAGCGTCGATGCGTTGCTGAAGAACGATCCCAACCGGCTGGTGCTGCGCCAGCGCACCTACGAAGAGACGCGCGGCGAGTTCTTCCGCGACGACCGCTCGATGGTCGGGCTGATGGTGGTGGTGTGCATCTCGCTGATGGTGGTCACCGCGCTGGGCATCGTCGGCCTGGCCAGCTTCTGGGTACAGCAGCGCACCAAGCAGATCGGCATCCGCCGCGCGCTCGGCGCCACCCGCGGCCAGGTGCTGCGCTATTTCCAGACCGAGAACTTCCTGCTGGCCACGATCGGCATCGTGCTCGGCATGCTGCTCGCCTACGCGATCAACCAGATGCTCATGGGCCGGTACGAGCTGCCGCGGTTGCCGCTGCTGTACCTGCCGATCGGCGCCGTGCTGCTGTGGCTGCTCGGCCAGCTGTCGGTGCTGGGCCCGGCGCGCCGGGCCGCGGCGGTTCCGCCCGCCGTCGCCACCCGCAGCACCTGAAGCGGGAGAAGACAGAATGTTCGGCTACTACTGCAACCTCGCGCTGCGCAGCTTCCGCCGCAACAAGGTGCTGACCGCGCTGATGGTGCTGGCGGTCGCGCTCGGCATCGGCACCTCGATGACCGCGCTGACGGTGTTCCACGTGCTGTCAGGCGATCCGATCCCCGGCCGCAGCGGGCGCCTGTTCTACGTCCAGCTCGATCCGCTGCCCAAGGCCGGCTACACCCCCGGTGACGAGCCGGCCGCGCAGCTCACCCGCTTCGACGCGGAAACCCTGCTCAGGCAGGCGCGCGGCAAGCGCCAGGCGATGATGTCGGCCGGCAGCGCCGCGATCGAGCCGGACCAGGGCGCGGCGCCGTTCGTGCTCGAGGGCCGCTTCACCAGCGCCGACTTCTTCCCGATGTTCGACGTGCCGCTGATCCACGGGCGCGCCTGGACCCGCGACGACGACGAGGCGCGCGCGCGCGTGGTGGTGATCGGCCAGGCCCTGAGCGAGAAGCTGTTCGGCAGCGCCGATCCGGTCGGCCGCGACGTGCAGCTCGGCAAGGCCGCGTTCCGCGTGATCGGGGTGGTCGACGGCGACTGGAACCCCAATCCGCGCTTCTACGACCTCACCAACGAGCGCTTCGGCGATCCGGAGGAGTTCTACGTGCCGTTCTCGACCTCGCGCGCGTTGCGCTGGGGCAACAGCGGCAACATGCACTGCTGGGACGACAGCGGCGAGAGCGATCCGGAAGGCAGCCACGCGCTGATGGCCGACTGCACCTGGATCCAGTACTGGGTGGAGCTGGAGAACGCGCAGCAGGCCGCCGACTACCGTGCCTACCTGGTCAACTATTCCGACCAGCAGCGCGCCGCCGGCCGCTTCCAGCGCCCCGCCAACGTGCGCCTGAGCAACGTGATGGAATGGCTGGACTTCAACCGCGTGGTGCCCAGCGACGTGCGCCTGCAGGCGTGGCTGGCGCTGGGCTTCCTGGCGGTATGCCTGCTCAACACGGTCGGACTGCTGCTGGCCAAGTTCCTGCGCCGGCATGGCGAGATTGGCGTGCGCCGCGCGCTCGGCGCATCGCGCCGGCAGATCTTCCTGCAGTGCCTGGTGGAAGCCGGCGCGATCGGCCTGGTCGGCGGCGTGCTCGGGCTGGGCCTGGCGCTGTTCGGATTGTGGGCGGTGCGGCAGCAGCCCACCGACTACGCGGCGCTCGCCCACCTGGACCTGGCCATGCTGCTGGGCACCTTCGTCCTGGCGCTGGCCAGCAGCCTGCTGGCAGGCGCCCTGCCGGCATGGCGCGCGATGCAGGTCGCGCCGGCGCTGCAACTCAAGTCGCAGTAGGAGCACGCCATGGACCTTCGCCCCATCCTCAGCACCCTGTTGCGCCACCGCACCGCGGCGCTGCTGATCGTGTTCGAGATCGCGCTCAGCTGCGCGATCATCTGCAACGCGCTGTTCCTGATCGGCAACCGCCTGCAGCGCATGGAGCGTCCCAGCGGCCTGGACGAGCAGCACCTGGTGCTGATCAAGGTCACCGGCATCACCGCCGACACCGACGCCAAGGCGGTCACGCGCGGCGACCTCGACGCGCTGCGAACGATTGCCGGGGTGCGCTCGGTGACCACGGTCAACCAGGTGCCGTTCGGCGGCTCGATGTGGAACAGCGGCATCCGGCTCAGCGCCGACCAGGACAAGCCCACCCTGAACACGACCAACTACATGGTCGGCGAGGACGGGTTGCGCACGCTCGGGCTCGCCCTGGCCGCCGGCCGCGATTTCCAGGCCGGCGAATACGTCGACAGCGAGGCCGACGAATTCCCCTCGGTGATCCTCACCCGCGACCTGGCCGCGCGCCTGTTCCCGGACCAGAATGCGATCGGCAAGTCCCTCTACGTGTTCAGCGACACCCCGCACCACGTGGTCGGCGTGGTCGAGCACCTGGCCAAGCCGCGCGACAGCGGCCCGTCGGCCGAATACGACATGTCGATGCTGTTCCCGGGCCGCTTCAGCTACCAGGACGGCGGCCTCTACGTCTTGAACGTGGCCGATCCGGGCCAGCGCGAGGCGATCCTGGCCCAGGCCAGGAAAGTGCTCGCCGCCAACGGCCCGACCCGCATCGTGGTGCGCGGCAGCACCGGCACGCTGCAGTCGTTGCGCGACAAGTACTACCGCAACGACCGCGCGATGGCCTGGCTGCTGGCGGCGGTGAGCATCGCGCTGCTGGTGGTCACCGCACTCGGGATCGTCGGCCTGGCCAGCTTCTGGGTCGGCCAGCGCACCAAGCAGATCGGTATCCGCCGCGCGCTCGGCGCCACCCGCGGCCAGGTGCTGCGCTACTTCCAGACCGAGAACTTCCTGCTCGCCACCGCCGGCATCGTCCTGGGCATGCTGCTCGCCTACGCGATCAACCTGCTGCTGATGCGCCATTACGAACTGCCGCGGCTGCCGCTGGCCTATCTCCCGGTCGGCGCGGTCACGCTGTGGCTGCTCGGCCAGCTGTCGGTGCTGGGTCCGGCGCGGCGCGCGGCGGCGGTGCCGCCGGCGGTGGCCACGCGCAGCGTCTGAACCGGAGGAACGCGATGTCGTTGCGCTATTCGTTCGAGCTCGGCCTGCAGGGATTCCGCCGCCACCCGCGCACCATGGCGCTGGCGGTGCTGACCATGGCGCTGGGCCTGGCTGCGGCGATGACGATGCTGACGCTGCTGGCGATGCTGTCCTCGGACCCGCTGCCCGGCCTGAGCCAGCGCCTGTACCTGGGCTGGGTCGATTCGCGCCAGGCGCCGCGCAGCGGCGTCGACCGCGACAGCGACGCCTTGCCGCCGGCGCTGTGGAAGCTCGCCGACGCGCAGGCGCTGATGCGCAGCCGGCCGCAGCGGCGGCAGAGCGCGCTGGTCAGCACCCAGGCCACGCTGGCCAGCGCCGACCGCGCCCGCAGCGCGCAGACCAGCGTGGTGCTGGCGCTCGGCCCGATGCCGTCGATGTTTGGCGTGCCGCTGCTGCACGGGCGCAGCTGGACACCGCAGGAGGAGCAGGCGCGGACCCCGGTCGTCGTGCTCAACCGCGCGCTCAGCACCGAACTGCTCGGCACCGGCAACGGCGTCGGCCGCGACGTCCGCCTCGGCAAGCGCCTGTTCCGCGTGATCGGGATCAGCGCCGACTGGGCGCCGCGCCCGCACGTGCATTACCTGCAGGCCGACGACGCCCAGCAGATATGGGGCAACGACAAGGGCGACGGCGCCTTCGTTCCGGCGCTGGCCGCGCTGGATGCCGAAGTGGCGCCGATGGGCGCCCGGGTCTGCGACGACAGCGGCCCGGACGGCGTGCGCTTCGACGCGCTCGATACGCAGGCCTGCCGCTGGCTGATGCTGTGGGCCGAACTGGACACGGCCGCGCAGCGCGAGGACTACCGCGCCGCCCTGCTCGACTATGCGCGCGACCGCCACGCCGCCGGCGCGTTCGAGCGCGCGCCGCGCGCCGGCCTGTACGGCGTCGCGCAGTGGCTGTCGATCAACCGGGTGGTGCCGTCGACGGTGCGGCTCAACCTGTGGCTGGCGCTGGCGCTGCTGGGGCTGTGCATGCTCAACGTCGCCGGGCTGCTGGCGGCGCGCTTCCTGCGCCGCTCCGGCGAACTCGGGGTGCGCCGCGTGCTCGGCGCGCCGCGGCGC
>DNXT01000472.1 GCA_003505795.1 Lysobacteraceae bacterium
CGTTACCCCGCCGCCGCCGGCTACCACGAGGCCGAGTTCCGCAAGGCCGGCGTGCGCGTGGTGCCGGGCGCGATCGCCCGGCGCGGCAGCTACTTCGGCAAGGACGTGGTGCTGATGCCGAGCTTCACCAACATCGGCGCCTACGTCGGCGAGGGCAGCATGGTCGACACCTGGGCCACGGTCGGCTCCTGCGCGCAGATCGGCAAGCATTGCCACCTGTCCGGCGGCGCCGGCATCGGCGGCGTGCTCGAGCCGCTGCAGGCCGCGCCGACCATCATCGAGGACCACTGCTTCATCGGCGCGCGCTCGGAAGTGGTCGAGGGCGTGGTGGTCGGCCACCACAGCGTGATCGGCATGGGCGTGTTCCTCGGCCAGAGCACCCGCATCTACAACCGCGCCACCGGCGAGATCAGCTACGGCTACGTGCCGCCGTACAGCGTGGTGGTGTCCGGCCAGCTGCCGGCCAAGGACGGCTCGCACTCGCTGTACTGCGCGGTGATCGTCAAGCAGGTCGATGCCAGGACCCGCAGCAAGACCAGCGTCAACGACCTGCTGCGCGGACTGGCCGACTGATCCTGGCGCCTCCCGGGCAGCGACCGCCGCGGGCCGCCTGGTGCGGCCCGCGTGCGTCGTCGGCCGGGCGCGGCGGCTCCGTCCGGCGGCGTCGCCAACCGATTTGAATCGATTTAAACTCGGCCCACGACTTCCAGCCCGAGGTGTCCGATGCGACTTGGCAAGGTAATGGCAGGCGTTGCGTTGATGTCGGCGATGGCGATGGCCGATGCCAGCCCGGTCGAGCGCTCCGGCAATCCGGTGTTCCCGGGCTGGTACGCGGACCCGGAAGCGGCGGTGTTCGACAAGACCTACTGGATCTACCCGACCACCTCGCGGCCATACGCGCAGCAGACCGGTTTCGACGCCTTCTCCTCGCCGGACCTGGTGCACTGGACCCGGCACGCGAACGTGCTGTCGCTGCAGTCGATCTCCTGGGCCAGCAAGGCGCTGTGGGCGCCGGCGGTGGTGCGCAAGGACGGCAGGTACTACTTCTTCTTCTCGGCCAACGACATCCAGAGCGACGCCGAGGTCGGCGGCATCGGCGTGGCGGTGGCCGACAGGCCGCAGGGGCCGTACCGCGACCTGCTCGGCAAGCCGCTGATCGACAAGTTCCACAACGGCGCGCAGCCGATCGACCAATTCGTGTTCGAGGACGACGACGGCAGCTGGTACATGATCTACGGCGGCTGGAAGCACGCCAACATCGTCAAGCTGAAGGACGACTTCAGCGGCGTCGAGCCGATGGCCGATGGCACCGTGTTCAAGGAGATCACCCCGGCGCCGGAGTACGTGGAGGGCTCGCTGATGTTCAAGCGCGAGGGCCGCTACTACTACATGTGGTCGGAGGGCGGCTGGGGCGGGCCCCACTATTCGGTGGCCTACGCGATCGCCGACCGGCCGACCGGTCCGTTCAAGCGCATCGGCAAGGTCCTGCAGCAGGACCCGGCGATCGCCACCGGCGCCGGCCACCATTCGGTGATCCATGCGCCCGACGACGACAGCTGGTACATCGTCTACCATCGTCGCCCGCTGGGCGAGACCGATCCCAACCACCGGGTGACGTCGATCGACCGCATGTACTTCGACGCGCAGGGCCATATCCTGCCGGTGAAGATCACCCACGAGGGCGTGGAGGCGCACCCGCTGCGCTGACCGCCGGTGCCGCGCGCCGCGCGCGCGGCCCACACAGGAAAACACGCATGGGCACCACGCTGTACGGACTGAAGAACTGCGATACCTGCAAGAAGGCGACCAAGTGGCTGGACCGCTTCGGCGTGGCGTACGCCTTCGTCGACTACCGCGAGCACAAGCCGGCGCCGGAAACCCTGCTGGAGTGGGCCGGCAAGGCCGGCGGTTTCGAGTCGCTGGTCAACAAGTCATCAACCACCTGGCGGCAGCTGCCGGACAACCGCAAGGCCGCCGCCAGCGATGCCGAGTGGAAGCTGCTGCTGCGCGAGTACCCGCAGCTGATCCGGCGCCCGGTGGTGGTCAAGGACGACGGCAGCTTCAGCCAGGGCTTCTCGGACAACGGCTTCAAGAAGCTGTTCGGCGCGGGCTGAGATGAGCGACGTCCTCGACCTGGCCTGCGAACTGATCGCCCGTCCCTCGGTGACGCCCGACGACGCCGGCTGCCAGGCGCTGATCGCCGCGCGGCTGGAGGCGGCCGGATTCGCCTGCGAGCAGCTGCGCCTGGGCGCGGTCGACAACCTCTGGGCCACCCATGGGACCGGCGCGCCGGTGCTGGTCCTGCTCGGCCATACCGACGTGGTGCCGCCGGGCCCGGCGGAGGCCTGGAGCAGCGATCCGTTCGTCCCGCAGGTGCGCGACGGCGTGCTGTACGGGCGCGGCGCCGCCGACATGAAGAGCGGCGTGGCCGCGTTCGTGGTCGCGGCCGGGCAGTTCGTCGCGGCGCACCCGGCGCATCCGGGCACGCTGGCGCTGCTGCTGACGTCCGACGAGGAGGGCGATGCGATCGACGGCGTGCGCCGGGTCGCCGAGATCCTGCGCGCGCGCGGGCAGGCGATCGACTGGTGCATCACCGGCGAGCCGTCCTCGACCGAACGGCTCGGCGACCTGTTGCGCGTGGGACGGCGCGGCAGCCTGTCCGGCCAGCTCACCGTCAAGGGCGTGCAGGGGCACGTGGCCTATCCGCACAAGGCCCGCAATCCGATCCACCTGGCCGCACCGGCGCTGGCCGAACTGGCGGCGCGGCAGTGGGACGACGGCTACGAGAGCTTCCCGCCGACCAGCCTGCAGATCAGCAACGTCCACGCCGGCACCGGCGCCAACAACGTCATTCCCGGCGAGCTGCAGGTCGCCTTCAACCTGCGCTACAACCCGCACTGGGACGCGCCGCGGCTGGAGGCGGAGATCGCCGCGCTGCTGCAGCGGCACCGGCTGCAGTACGAGCTGCGCTGGCACCGCAGCGGCGAACCGTTCTACACGCCGGAGGGCACGCTGCGCCGCGTCGCGCGCGCGGTGCTCGGCGAGTTCGCCGGCGCGCCGCCGGAGGAAAGCACCGGCGGCGGCACCTCCGACGCCCGCTTCATCGCGCCGCTGGGCGCGCAGTGCATCGAGGTCGGCCCGGTCAACGCGAGCATCCACCAGGTCGACGAGAACGTCGGTGTCGCCGACCTGGAAGCGCTGCCGCGGCTGTACCGGCGGCTGATCGAAAGGTTGCTCGCGTAACAGTTGCGCGGCCGGCGGCGGCGGGGTAACGTCGCCGCATGGTCGTTTTCTCCACCCGCACCACGGTCGCTTCCAACCGCAATGACAATGCGGCGAACAATCGTGCGCGGCCGGTGCGGGTCTGCGACTAGGCGAAGCAAGCGAAAAACGCCCAGCGACCAGAAAACCCGCATCGGCCGATGCGGGTTTTTTCGTTGTGGGCGGGCGTGCGCGGATCCCTCCGCAAAGCCCGGCCGTCCATGGCCGGGGATCCAGGTAAACCATCCCAACGATCAGGAGTTCCATCCCATGTGTTCGATCTTCGGCATCTTCGGCCTGCAACCGGGCGACGACCCGCAGGCATTGCGGCGGCAGGCGCTGGAATGCTCGCAGCGGCAGCGCCATCGTGGCCCGGACTGGAGCGGCGTGTACGTCGACGACGGCGCGATCCTGGTGCACGAGCGGCTGGCGATCGTCGATCCGGCCGGCGGATCGCAGCCGCTGCTGTCCGAGGACGGGGCGCTGGTGCTGGCGGTCAACGGCGAGATCTACAACCACAAGCTGCTGAAGGCCGAACTGCTGCAGCCGTACGCGTTCCAGACCGGCTCGGACTGCGAGGTGATCAACGCGCTGTACCGCGAGGACGAGCCGGCCTCGTTCCTCAACCGCCTCAACGGCATCTTCGCCTTCGCGCTGTGGGACAAGGCCGGCGGGCGGGCGATCATCGCCCGCGACCCGATCGGGGTGGTGCCGCTGTACTGGGGCCACGACCGCGAGGGCCGGCTGCGCGTGGCCTCGGAGATGAAGTCGCTGGCCGACAGCTGCGCCGACGTGGCGCAGTTCCCGCCGGGGCACTGGTACGACAGCGCGACCGGCGAGCTGACCCGCTACTACCGGCGGCCGTGGCGCGACTACGCCGCGGTGGAAGGCGTGCAGGTGTCGCCGCAGGAGCTGCGCGAGGCGTTCGAGCGCGCCGTGCACCGGCAGCTGATGACCGACGTGCCCTACGGCGTGCTGCTGTCCGGCGGCCTGGATTCCTCGCTGGTCGCGGCGGTGGCCGCGCGCTACGCCCGCCACCGCATCGAGGAGGACGACAAGGCCGAGGCCTGGTGGCCGCGCCTGCATTCGTTCGCGATCGGCCTGAAGGGCTCGCCGGACCTGGCCGCGGCCAAGGTCGCCGCCGAGGCGCTGGGCACCGTGCACCACGGCTTCGAGTACACCTTCGAGGAAGGGCTGGACGCGCTGCCGGAGGTGATCCGCCACATCGAGACCTACGACGTCACCACGATCCGCGCCTCCACCCCGATGTTCCTGCTGGCGCGGCGGATCAAGGCGATGGGAGTGAAGATGGTGCTGAGCGGCGAGGGCAGCGACGAGATCTTCGGCGGCTACCTGTACTTCCACAAGGCGCCGAACGCGCGCGAGTTCCACGAGGAACTGGTGCGCAAGCTCGACGCGCTCAACAACTACGACTGCCTGCGCGCCAACAAGTCGATGATGGCCTGGGGCGTGGAGCCGCGGGTGCCATTCCTGGACCGCGAGTTCCTCGACGTGGCGATGCGGATGGATGCGCGCCACAAGATGATCGACAGGGCCAGCGCCGGCCCGCGGCGGATCGAGAAGGGCGTGCTGCGCGAGGCGTTCGACGGCTACCTGCCGCAGGAGATCCTGTGGCGGCAGAAGGAGCAGTTCAGCGACGGCGTCGGCTACGGCTGGATCGACGGGCTGAAGGCGCATGCCGAAGCCCAGGTGAGCGACCGCGAGCTGGCCGCCGCCGACAAGCGCTTCCCGCTCAACCCGCCGCAGACCAAGGAAGCCTATTGCTACCGCAGCCTGTTCGAGCGGTTCTTCCCGACCCCGGCCGCGGCCGAGACCGTGCCCGGCGGCAAGTCGATCGCCTGTTCCTCGCCGGCGGCGATCGCCTGGGACGCCAGCTTCGCGGCGATGGCCGATCCGTCCGGCCGCGCGGTGGCGGGGGTGCACGCGCAGGCGCTGGCGTCGTGAACGCCACCGCGCGCCAACCCGACCGGGCGACACGCAGAGCGGCTCCGGCCGCTCCGCGTGCGCGGGCGTTCCCTATCGAGTCGTGGACTCGGCCGCGGTCAGCCACAGGCCGGCATATGCATGCGCCGGAGTGGCCTCGATCGCCACGTCGAACGTGCTTCCCACGTGCCAGGACGCGGACCAGTCTTCGCTGAGCACCATGCGCAGCCGGTTGCGCGAGACCGCCACGATCCGCGCCGCCGAGAACTCGGTGATGCGCCGGGTATGCGGATACAGGGCCTTGTACAGCGCTTCCTTGGCGCAGAACGCCAGCGTGACCGCGCAAGGGGCGTGCAAGTGTGCGACGAGGTCCAGTTCGGCCGGGGTCGCGACGTAGGCCGCAACCAGGGCGGCGCGGTCGACGGGCATCCATTCCTCGATGTCGATGCCGAGCCCTAGGCCGTGCCGGGTGCTGCAGGCGACCGCGATCGCACGCAGGCGACCGTGGCTGATCGAACCCGTCCAGCCTTCCGGCCAGTCCGGCAATCCATCGGTCCGCCGCGCCAGCGCGCACGCTCCGGCATAGCCGGCTTGGCGCAGCGCCTCAAGCGCACAGGCACGGCCGGCGGCGAATTCGCGGCGTCGTATCGGGCCGGCGCCCGGCAACGGGGCGAGCACGCCCGGAGGCGGCAGCGAATCGAGCGCCAATTCGTGGAAGCCGATCATGGCGGGCCAGCCGAAGCGCTGCATACCCTCTCCGCCGAGTGCCGACGAGCCGGATGCTCGTCTTCCGCGAATGATATTCCAATGAAATATTTATTGAGGTAGCGTTTGGGGGTCCCGCTCTGCAGGACAAGGATGGATTCGGCGGGGCCCTGTCGGCGAATGGGGGCACCAGCAACTCGGCATGGGCGCCATATGTTCCTGCAGTGAAAGCAGGCGGCGCAGGCCTTGGCGGATCCGATGGGCCGTCGAATGCTGGAGCACTGCGCTACATGTCGATCCACCCCTATGAGTCCGATGCCGCCCGTTCCGAGGCGGCATCCCCCGAAACCTTCCTGCCCGTACCCGAGCGGATCCTGG
>DNXT01000111.1:0-1757 GCA_003505795.1 Lysobacteraceae bacterium
AGCGCCCGCGCCCTGGCCTCGTCGGCCAGGTAGGCCGCCAGGTTGGCCGCGCCCGCCGCCGACAGCCCGGCGCCGGTCCAGCCGCTTTCGTTGGCGCGCAGCAGCGCATCGAGCGTGCCGTAGGTCGCGGCAAGCCGCTGCGCGCTCTTGCCGCCGAGCTTGTCGACCGGCAGCGTCGCCAGCAGGTGCGCCAGGTCGAGGCGCTCGCGCAGTTCCGCCGGTGGCCGGCCTTCGTCGGAGAAGCCGATGCCGGCGCCGACCAGCGCGTCGACGACGGCGGCGTTGCCGGGCTGCTCGAAGAACGTGGCGATCGAGCGCGCCACTTCGCCGCCGATGTCCGGCAGCGCCTGCAGCAGCACCGCCGGCGTGGCGCGCACGAACGCCAGCGAGCCGAGCCAGTAAGCCAGCGACTTGGCGGTGGTCTCGCCCAGGTGCGGGATGCCGAGCGCGAACAGGAAGCGCGGCAGCGTCGTGGCGCGGCTGGCGTCGATCGCGGCGACCAGGTTCTCGGCCCATTTCGTCGCCAGCTTGCCGCCAAGATCGACGTCCAGGTGCGCGCGCAGGAAATCGGCGCGCTTCCAGTCAGGCGGCTCCCGCTCCAGCAGCGCCCGCCCCTGTCCGTCCAGCGCCAGCGCGCCCTTGCTCTCGGCCACCGCCTGCAGCAGGTCGGCGGCGCTCGCCGCGTCCAGCGCGGTCTTCATGCGGACCAGGTCCTCCACGCTCAGCGCGTACAGGTCCGCCGGCGAATGCACGAACCCGAACTCGACCAGCGCGTCGGCCTGGCGGTCGCCCAGGCCCTCGATGTCCATCGCCCGGCGCGAGGCGAAGTGGCGCACGGCCTCCTTGCGCTGCGCCGGGCAGGCCAGCCCGCCGCTGCAGCGCCAGGCCACCGCGTCCTCTTCCTTGACCAGCTCCGAGCCGCAGACCGGGCACGCGGCCGGCATCGTCCAGGGCACCGTGCCGGCCGGCCGGCGCTCCTCGATGACCCGCACGATCTCGGGAATCACGTCGCCGGCGCGGCGCACGATGACGGTGTCGCCCTCGCGCGCGTCCAGCCGCGCGATCTGGTCGGCGTTGTGCAGCGTCGCGTTGGTGACGGTGACGCCGGCGACCTGCACCGGCTCCAGCCGCGCGACCGGGGTGACCGCGCCGGTACGCCCGATCTGCACCTCGATCGCGCGCAGCAGCGTGGACTGCTCCTGCGCCGGGAACTTGTGCGCCAAGGCCCAGCGCGGCGCGCGCGAGACGAAGCCCATCGCCTGCTGCTGGTCGTAGTCGTCGAGCTTGTAGACCACCCCGTCGATGTCGTACGGCAGCGCGTCGCGCACGGCGCCGATCCGGCGGAAGTAGGCGATCAGGCCATCGAAGCCGGTGGCGATGCCGACCTCCGGCGCCACCGGGAAGCCGAAGCGCCGCAGCAGCTCCAGGGTCTGCGAATGGGTCTCGGGCAGTTCCAGGCCGCGCACCTCGCCGACCGAGTAGGCGAAGAACGCCAGCGGCCGCCGCCGCGTCACCGCCGGATCGAGCTGGCGCAGCGAACCGGCGGCGCCGTTGCGCGGGTTGGCCAGCAGCTTGTCGTTGCGCTCCAGCGCCCTGGCGTTCCACTCGGCGAAGGCCGCGCGCGGCATGTAGACCTCGCCGCGCACCTCGAGCACGGCCGGGAACGGCATGCCGGCGTCGCGCAGCCTCAGCGGCACCGAACGCACCTGGCGCAGGTTGGCGGTGACGTCCTCGCCGGTGGTGCCGTCGCCGCGGGT
>DNXT01000111.1:1974-2583 GCA_003505795.1 Lysobacteraceae bacterium
GGTGGTGCCGTCGCCGCGGGTGGCGCCGAGCACGAACACGCCGTCTTCGTAGCGCAGGCTGATCGCCAGGCCGTCCAGCTTCGGCTCGACCGAGAACACCGGCGCGGCGATCTCCAGCTCGCGCTCGATGCGCCGCTCGAAATCGGCGACCTCGGCGAAGCGGGTGCGGTCGTCGGCATCGTCGGGCACGCCCGGCGTCTCGAACGCGTTGGCCAGCGACAGCATCGGGATCGCATGGCGCACTTCCGGGAAGCCGCCGTCCGGCCGCGTGCCGACGGTCCGGGTCGGCGAGTCGTCGCGCGCCAGTGCCGGGTGCTCGGCCTCCAGCGCCTCGAGTTCGCGCATCAGCGCGTCGTACTCGGCATCCGGGATCGAGGGGTCGGCCAGCACGTAGTAGCGGTGGTTGGCATCCTCGAGGCGACGGCGCAACGCGTCGATGCGCTCGGCGGGATCCTGGGTGGCGGTCATGCGCTCATCGGTCTTGCGGTGGGCGGACGATTCTATCGGTCGCCGCGCAAAGGCGACATCGACGCGGTCGCCGGCCCCGGATTCGGCGCCGTATCGCACCGCCGGAGGCGATGGCGAGGCCGCCGGCCAGGGGCGGTGCCA
>DNXT01000106.1:0-285 GCA_003505795.1 Lysobacteraceae bacterium
GACGTCGTCGCGGGTGGCGGCGAAGCGCCCATGCAGCAGCGCCCTTGCCTTCGACGCCAGCACCAGCGACTGGCCGGCGCGCGGGCCGGCGCCCCATCTCACCCACTGCCGCACTTCCTCCGGCGCTTGCGGGCCGGGCCGGCTGGCGCGCACCAGCCGGTTGATCCAGTCGAGCAGGTCCGCGCCGACGTGCACCTCGCGCACGTGATGCTGCAGCGCCTGCACCGCGGCCGCGTCCATCACCTTCGGCACCTGCCCGCCGTGGCTGCCGGTGGTCTGCAGCAG
>DNXT01000106.1:454-6690 GCA_003505795.1 Lysobacteraceae bacterium
GCTGCCGGTGGTCTGCAGCAGGATGTCGCGTTCCTCGGCCTCGCTCGGGTAGTCCACCCGCACGTGCAGCAGGAAGCGGTCCAGCTGCGCTTCCGGCAGCGGGTAGGTGCCGGCCTGCTCGATCGGGTTCTGGGTGGCCAGCACGAAGAACGGCGCCGGCAGCGAATAGGTGGTGCCGGCGTAGCTGACGGTGCGCTCCTGCATCGCCTCCAGCAGCGCGGCCTGGGTCTTGGGCGGGGTGCGGTTGAGCTCGTCGGCCAGCAGCAGGTTGGTGAACACCGGCCCGGGCTGGAAGCGGAAATGGCGGTGGCCGGTGCCGTGGTCCTCCTCCAGCAGCTCGGTGCCGAGGATGTCGCTGGGCATCAGGTCGGGGGTGAACTGCACGCGCCGGAACTGCAGTTCCAGCGCCTGCCCGAGCGAGCGCACCAGCAGGGTCTTGCCCAGGCCGGGCGCGCCCTCGAGCAGGCAGTGGCCGCCGGCGAGCAGGCCGATCAGCAGCTGTTCGACCACCTCGGCCTGGCCGACCACGGCCTGGGCGAGCGCGCCGCGCAGTTCGCCGAGCTTGGCGAGCAGGGGCGCGAGGGTTGGTTCTTGGGGAGAGGTCATGGGGGGATCGATCTCGTCTTGGTTTTTGCGGCAGGGGGTTTCAGCCCGGACGCTTTTCCGGGAAAGCCCGGTCGGGGCCGAGCCCCTCCCACAGGAGTCATCGGCTGCTGGTTGTCAGCTGTTCAATGCATACATCACGATGTTCACCGCGAATTTCGTGTTGTCCTCGGCCAGGAAGCGCTTGTTGCGCCAGTCGTAGTCCCACTCGCAGCCGTAGTCCTTGTTGCTGTAGAGCACGCCGAGCCGGCCGTCGATCTCGATGCCCTTCAGGTAGTCGTGCACCAGGTCGTCGCCCCAGCCGTTGAGCTCGAAGCCGGTGGCCGGCGGTCCGTCGGGGAACTTGAAGAAACTGCTGTACAGCGGGTGCCGGTTGGGCAGCCTGTGCAGGGCGGCCTTGCCGAAGATCGACCCCATCTGCGCCTCGAACGACCTGGCGAACAGGCCGTCGATGTCGTGGTTGCAGTCGTCCACGAACACGAAGCCGCCGTTGCGCACGTAGCGCTCGAAGTTGCGCCGCTCGGCCGGGTTGAACTCGACCAGCTTGTGCCCGGCCAGGTAGCAGAACGGCGCCTGCAGCATGCGCGGATCGGCCAGCGGCAGCACGTGCTCGTCCGGATCCACGCGCAGGTGGGTGTAGTCGATCAGCGAGGTGATCAGGTTGGACGGCATGCGCGCGTCCACGTCCCAGTCGCCGGAGTCGTAGCGCAGGCGGGTGAACCAGAAGTCGTAGCGCGCCGCCTGCGCCGCGGCGACGCCCGGCAGCGCCAGCGCGGCGGCGCCGCCCAGCATCAGTTTCAGGAATTGCGCGCGGGTCATTGCCCTCATCCGCCCCTTCGGGGCACCTTCTCCCGCTGACGGGAGAAGGCCGGAGGCCAGGCGGAAGGCATCGCCGGAAAGCATCGGAGCACTGCTTCCTTCTCCCGCCTGCGGGAGAAGGCGCGCGCAGGGCGGATGAGGCCAGCTCCGCTCACACCGCGTCCGACAGCGAGGTAAAGGTGAAATCGCGCAGCCGCATCGGCGGGATCATCATCACGAAGTTCGATTCGTCGCCGGCCACGCGCACCGGCCGGCCGAGCTCGTCGATGTTGTTGAGCATGATCACCGGCGACTCGTTGAAGCGGAAGTTCTTCAGCGGATACTTGATCTGGCCGTTCTCGATGTAGAACGTGCCGTCGCGGGTCAGGCCGGTCAGCAGCACGGTCTGCGGATCGACCATGCGGATGTACCAGGTGCGCGTCACCAGGATGCCCTTCTCGGTGGTGCGCACCAGCTCGGCGATCGACTTGTCGCCGCCGGCCATCAGCAGGTTGCCCGGCTCGCCGATCGCGCGCTTGCCGTTCTTCTGCGCCCAGTAGCGCGAGTACTGCAGGTTGGCGATCTTGCCGTTCTCCACGATCGCCATCTTCTCGCGCGGCAGGCCTTCCTGGTCCCACGGCATCACCGGCGCGCGCGGGTCCCACGGGTCGGCGGTGATGTTCACGCGCGGGTCGTAGACCTGCTCGCCGAGCTTGTTGCCGCCGCCCTTCCTGGACAGGAAGCTGCGGCCCTCGTCGGCCATGCGCGCGTCGAAGAAGTTCATCATGAAGGAGATCAGGCCGGCGGCCGCGGCCGGTTCCAGGATCACCGTGTACTTGCCCGGCTCCAGCGCCTTGGCCTCGGCCGACTCGCTGGCCTTGCGCATCGCGATGCGGATGTCCTGGTCGGCCTTGAAGTCGGCCGCGTCCTTGAGGTTGCGCCCGACCCAGCCGGAGCCGCGGCCGTCCTCGGTGCGCACCGTGCAGGTGTAGTCGAAGCGCGCGCCGCGCTGGTAGCCGAAGTTGCCGTTGCTGTTGGCGAACGCCTCGAAGCTGTGGCCGTCCTCGAGGAAGCCGGCGGCGATCAGGCCGTTGCCCTTGCAGGGCGTGATCGAGTCGGCGGCGACCTGGGCGCGGAACTCGGGCGTGATCGCGGCGGTGGACTCGCTGAAGGTCGGGCTGGCGGTGTAGCTCTGCTTCTGCACCGCCGGCACGAACTCGGGATTCTCCGGCGCCAGCCGCGCCAGGTCCTCGGCGCGGCGTACCACGCGCTCCAGCGCCGCGTCGTCGAACTCGTTGATGGTGGCCGTGCCCACGCGCTTGCCGAACGCCACCGTCACCACCAGTTCGGTGTCGTCGACGATGCCGCTGGTGGAGACGTTGTTGAGGGCGAAACGGATGTTGCCGTTGACCGAGCCGCTCAATGCGGCGGTGCATTCGTCGGCCTTGGACAGCGCGATGACCTTGTCGAGGATGGCCTTGGCCTGCGCTTCGGTGAGGATGCTCATTGGTGTTCTCCTTGGCGCCGGTCAGCCCAGCGAACGGGCGGTGTTGATGACGTTGATGCCGTTGAAACGGGCGGTGGACGAGCCGTGCGAGACCGCCGAGACCTGGCTCGGCTGGCCCTTGCCGTCGAAGAACGAGCCGCCCAGGCGGTAGTCGCGTTCGTCGGCCACCGCCACGCAGGCGTTCCAGAACTCCGGCGTGCGGATCTGGTAGGCCACGTCCTCGAGCATGCGGGTGATCTGGCCGTTCTTGATCTCGTAGAACAGCTGCCCGCCGAACTGCGCGTTGTAGCGCTGCTGGTCGATCGAGAACGAGCCGTCGCCGATGATGTAGATGCCGTTCTCCACGTCCTTGATCAGCTCGGCCACGCTCAGCGGGGTCTTGCCGGCGGCCAGCGACACGTTGGCCATGCGCTGGAACTGCACGCTCGACCACGAGTCGGCGTAGCAGCAGCCGTCCGACTCGGTCTTGCCGAGGATGTGGGCCTGGTCGCGGATGGTCTGGTAGTCGACCAGCTTGCCGTCGCGGATCAGGTCCCACTGCTTGGTCTTGACGCCCTCGTCGTCGTAGCCGACCGCGCCGAGGCTGCCCGGCTGGGTCTTGTCGGCGAAGATGTGGACCTTGTCGCTGCCGTACTGGAAGTGCTGCTCGCGCTTGTCCAGGGTGGCGAAGCTGGTGCCGGCGTAGTTGGCCTCGTAGCCGAGCACCCGGTCCAGCTCCAGCGGATGCCCGACCGACTCGTGGATGGTCAGCCAGGTGTGCGAGGGGTCCAGCACCAGGTCGTACTTGCCCGGCTTCACCGACGGCGCCTTGAGCTTCTCCTGGGCCTGTTTGGCGGCGGCGATCGCGTCCTCCTTCATGTCGTAGGACAGGCCGTAGTTGACCACGCCGTTGGGGGTGACCACCTTGCCGCCGCGGCTGCCGTCCAGGTATTCGTAGCCCAGCCCCATCGGCGCCGACAGCCCGTCGCGGGTGCGGAACTTGCCGCTGGCCTTGTCGATCGCGGTCACCGTCATCGGCGCCCAGATCCGGTGCACGTCCTGGTCGATGTAGGAGCCGTCGGTGCTGGCGAAGTACTTCTGCTCGTTGACCAGGAACAGCATCGAGTTGACGAAGTCGGCGCCGGCGCCGATCGCCGCGGCGTTGACGCCCAGCAGCAGGTCGACCTTGTCCTTGAGCGGCACTTCCATCGCGTTCTTCCTGATCGGCGTCTTCCACGAGACCTCGCCGTAGCCCGGCGCCTTGGCCAGCTGCACCGGCGCGGTCTGGATCCTGGCGTTGGCCTTGGCGATCGCCGCCGCCTGCTGCGCGGCCTGGGCGATGCCGGCCTCGCTCAGGTTGTTGGTCGCCGCGAAGCCCCAGGCGCCGCCGGCGATCACGCGGATGCCGACGCCGGTCGATTCGGTGTTCACCACGTTCTGGACCTTGTCCTCGCGGGTGATCACGAACTGGCGCAGGTAGCGGCCGATGCGCACGTCGCAGTAGCTGGCCCCGGCCTTGCGCGCGGCGTCCAGGCCGGCGTCGGCCAGGCGTTTCTTCAGCGCCGGGTCCAGGGTGGTCAGCAACTGCTCGGCCGCGACGGCCTTGCCAAGGAAGGACGGCACCATCAGGCCGCCTGCGGTCAGCCCGGTCAGGGCCAGGAAATCACGTCGTTGCACGGCGATACTCCCCGGAAATCCGCGCGGCGGCGCGGAGGTTTTGGTAGGGCGCGGCACAAGGCGGCGCGTCCCCGATTCTTGCGGCGCGGCGGAGAAGCCGTCAAATGACTTTAGGCATGGTCCGGCGCATCGGCGGCACGGTTTTGTGGGCGGGGCTTCAGCCCCGACGCTTCTTCGGGAAGGCCCGTCGCGGCTGAAGCCCCTCCCACGGGAGGGCGAGGCGCCGCCTATCCCAGCGAGCGCGCGGTATTGATCACGTTGACCCCGTCGAAGCGCGTCGTCGACGAGCCGTGCGATACCGCCGACACCTGGCTGGGCTGGCCCTTGCCGTCGAAGAACGAGCCGAACACGCGGAAGTCGCGCTCGTCGCAGACCGCGCTGACCGAGTTCCAGAACTCCGGCGTGCGGATCTGGTAGGCGCCGTCCTCGACCTGGCGGGTGATCCGGCCGTTCTCGATCTCGAAGAACAGCTGCCCGCCGAACTGCGCGTTGTAGCGCTGCTGGTCGATCGAGTACGAGCCGCGGCCGTGGATGTACAGGCCCTTCTCGACCCCGCCGATCATCTGCGCCACCGACAGCGGCGCCTTGCCCGGGGCCAGCGACACGTTGGGCATGCGCTGGAACTGCACGTTCGACCACGAATCGGCGTAGCTGCAGCCGTCGGAGGCGTCCTTGCCGAGGATGTGGGCCTGGTCGCGGGTGCACTGGTAGTCGACCAGGATGCCGTCCCGGACCAGGTCCCACTGCTTGGTCCTGACGCCCTCGTCGTCGTAGCCGACCGCGCCGAGGCTGCCGGCGCGGGTCTTGTCGGCGACGAAGTTGACCTTGTCGCTGCCCCAGCGGAAGCCGCTGTCGCGCTTGTCCAGGGTGGCGAAGCTGGTGCCGGCGTAGTTGGCCTCGTAGCCGAGCACCCGGTCCAGCTCCAGCGGATGCCCGACCGACTCATGGATGGTCAGGAACAGGTTGCTCGGGTCGATCACCAGGTCGTACTTGCCCGGCTTCACCGACGGCGCGCCGAGCTTGGCGCGCGCCTGCTTGGCCGCCGCCACCGCATCCTCGCGCGGGTCGTAGGACAGCCCGTAGCCGACCACGCCGCCGGGCAGCTGGAACTTCTGCGAGGCATCGCCGTCCAGGTACTCGTAGCCCATGCCGACCGGCGCGCCGAGCCCGTCGCGGGTGCGGAACTTGCCGCTGGCCTTGTCGATCGCGGTGACGGTGAACGGCAGCCACAGCCGGTGCACGTCCTGGTCGATCCAGGAACCGTCGCTGCTGGCGAAGTACTTCTGCTCGTTGATGCAGAACAGGCGCGAGGCGACGAAGTCGGCGCCGGCGTTCTGCGCGGCGGCGTTGAGGTCCAGCAGCAGGGCGACCTTCTCCTGCACCGGCACCTCCATCGCGTTGCGGCGGATCGGGGTCTTCCAGCTGACCTCGCCGACCCCCTCGAGCGGCGCCAGCTGCACCGGCGCGCTGGCCCTCTTCGCGTTGGCGCGGGCGATCGCCACCGCCTGCCGCGTCGCCGCGGCCACGCCATCGCTGGTCAGGGTGTTGGTGGCGGCGAAGCCCCAGGCGCCGTCGGCGATCACGCGCACGCCGACGCCGCTGGATTCGGCATTGACCACGTTCTCCACGCGCGCTTCGCGGGTGGTGACGAACTGGCGCAGGTAGCGGCCGA
>DNXT01000179.1 GCA_003505795.1 Lysobacteraceae bacterium
CGCGGCGCCGCCGTCGATCTTCTCGTACTGGGCGCGGAACTTGGCCAGCAGCGGCAGGCCGAGCTGCTCGGACAGCGCCTCGATGTCGCTGGTGCCGTAGGCCAGCGCCACCGGCAGCACGCCGGCATCGCGCAGGCCGTGCAGCAGGGCGCGCGCGGTTTCCAGGTCCGGCGCCTGGCTGAGGCCGCCGAAGTCCAGGATCACCGCCGCGCGGCCGAACAGCTTCGGCGCACGCGCCACGCGCTCGCGCATCTCCTGCACGAGCCGCGCCACATCCAGGGTACGGATGCGCAGGTTGGCGATGCCGACCTGGCCGATCTTCAGTTCGCCCGCCTGCTCGAAATCCAGGTTCACCGACGCCACGCTCAGGTCCCCGTCGGGCGCTGCGCGCCCAGTGCGGGGCGGGGACGCCCGACCCAGGGCAGGTCGGGCAGGTTGTCGCCGTAGGTCTCGTGGACCCAGGCGTAGCTGCACATGTCCTTCAGCAGCATGCTGGCGCGTACGTCGGCCTCGGGCATGGTGTTCTGGCCGACCTCGCGGAAGCCGAAGCTGCCATGGAACAGCAGCGCGGCGTCGGCGCCGTGGTCGAGGAACACCTCGCAGGCCAGCTGCGGGTAGCGCAGCTCGGCGTAGCTCTGCACGTCGGCATAGAACGCCCGGCCGACGCCGCCGCCGCGACGGCGGCTGGCGACCACGATGCGGTCGATGTAGAAGAAATGCGGGTGGCGTTCGCGGAACCAGGCGAAATTGCTGCTGTCGTGGTCGCTGGCACTGCCGAAGCCGACCAGGAACCCGGCCAGGTTGCCGTCGCGCTCGGCGACGCGGAAGTACTCGGCGTTCTCGTAGAAACGGCGCAGCCTGGCTGCGTCCAGCGGCAAGATCGCCAGTCCGGCATTGTTGTTCAGGGCCAGGACGGAATCGAGCTCGTGCTCGCGCACGTCGCGGATGACGATCGACATTGTGACTCCGTGGGGTAACGCGGTTGATCCTGTGAGCGGATCTCCCGCCGATTATCGCATGCGCCGCCGGACGCGGCGACCCTTGCCGCAGGCATGACTTCCGGAGCAGTGCGTCCGCCCTGCTTCCGCCTAAGATGCAGCCATGTTGGGATACCTCAGCCATACCCGCGTCCTGCGCTTCGCCGGCCTGTTCACCTGGGCCATCGTCTGCGTGCCGATGCTGCTGATCCAGTTCGCCTCCGATGCCGCCGTGCAGATGCCGAAGGGCGAGGCGCTGTGGCTGTTCCTGGCCTATCTGGTGTTCGGGGCCAGCTATTTCTGGCTGACTCGCGGCCTGGACGGGGGCGGGCACGCGCACTGGCGCGACCGGGTGATCCTGCTGGTGCTGACGGTCTGCGCCCTGGCGGTGAGCTACTTCAACGGCTCGGGGCTGGGCAGCATCCTGATGATGGTCGCGGCCGGGGTGATCCCGTGGCTGCTGCCGGTGCGGGTGGGGGTGCTGTGGCTGCTGCTGAGCCAGCTGGCGGTGCTGCCGGTCTACTACTTCATCCTCGGCTTCTCGCTGCTGGAAGCGCTGATGCAGTCGCTGCTGTACGGCGGCTTCTCCATGTTCATCTTCGTGACGAGCCTGGTCGCCCGCCAGCAGACCGAGGCGCGCGAGGAGCAGCGCCGGCTCAACGCCGAACTGCGCGCGACCCGCGCGCTGCTGGCCGAGAGCGCGCGGATCAACGAGCGCACCCGCATCTCGCGCGAGCTGCACGACCTGCTGGGACACCACCTGACCGCGCTGAGCCTGAACCTGGAAGTGGCCGGCCACATCACCGAGGGCCAGGCCCAGGAGCATGTGAAGCAGGCCCACACCCTGGCCAAGCTGCTGCTGACCGACGTGCGCGAGGCGGTCAGCCAGCTGCGCGACAGCGGCGCGATCGACCTGGCCGCCGCGCTGCGGCCGCTGGCGGCGCAGGTGCCTTCGATCGACATCCACCTGGACGTGGCCGATTCGCTGACCCTGGACGACCCCGAGCGCGCCCACGTGCTGCTGCGCTGCACCCAGGAGATCATCACCAACGCGGTGCGCCACGCCGGCGCCCGCAACCTCTGGATCAGGGTGTACCGGGACGGGTCCAGCGTGGTCATCGATGCCCGCGACGACGGCCAGGGGGCGGACCGGATCGACCCCGGCAACGGCCTGCGCGGCATGCGCGAGCGGCTGGGCCAGTATGGTGGCGAACTCAACATAGAAACCCGGCAGGGCGCAGGCTTCCGCCTGCGCGCTTCCGTTCCCGGCGCATCGGTGCTGATGCCGGTCGCCGTCCCACAAGGAGTCATGTGATGGTCCGTGTCTGTCTGGTCGACGATCAAACGCTGGTGCGGCAGGGGATCCGCTCGTTGCTGGCGCTGGACGACGGCATCGAAGTCATCGCCGAGGCGGCGGACGGGCGCCAGGCCGTGGAGCTGATCCCGCAGTTGAAGCCCGACGTGGTGCTGATGGACATGCGCATGCCGGTGATGTCCGGGCTGGAGGCGCTGCAGGTGCTGTCGCGCGCCGGCACGCTACCGCCGACCATCATCCTGACCACCTTCGACGACGACCAGCTGGTGCTGGCCGGGCTCAAGGCCGGCGCCAAGGGCTACCTGCTCAAGGACGTGTCGCTGGAGCAACTGGTCGGGGCGATCCGCACGGTCGCCGAGGGCGGATCGCTGGTGCAGCCGGCGGTGACCCAGCGCCTGCTGTCGGGCCTGGAACACATGCGCAACGAGTTCGTCAGCCTCGACCGGCCCGACCCGCTGACCGACCGCGAGACCGAGATCCTGCGGCTGATGGCCAGCGGCTTCTCCAACAAGGAGATCGCCAACTCGCTGGGCGTGGCCGAGGGCACGATCAAGAACCACGTCTCCAACATCCTGTCCAAGCTGGGGGTGCGCGACCGCACCCGCGCGGTACTCAAGGCCTTCGAGCTGCAACTGGTCTGAACGACAGGATGCCCGGCCCGGCGCAGCGCGCCGGGCGTTC
>DNXT01000178.1:0-938 GCA_003505795.1 Lysobacteraceae bacterium
GCGCCGACGGCGGCGGCGGCAGTTCCGGGGCCAGCAGGGAAGCGGGGGCGGCGCCGTGCCACGGCGCGGAATCGGGGAGGGCGTTCATGCGCTAGGAACCTGGGAGTTGGCGGCGATTCTAGGCTGCGGCCGCGCCTTGCACTTGTCTGGAAACGGCAGTTTTCCTGACGTTTTATGCATGGCCCGGCGCCGGCCGCGGCGCCCCCGTCGCGCTGGCCGGGCGGGGACCGGCCCAGGCCGCGAAAGCGTTGATTCGCCGGGCGTTTCTGGTTGCGGTGCAGCAAACCCGATTTCGCCCGAAGCCTTGCCGCACCCGTTCAGCGGGGGCTACCATCGGGCCGTTTCCCGCGGCATGACGCGGTTGCGACATGATCGAGGTAAGGCCGTTTTTGCCGGATGGATCAGGTACGCAGCTGCGGCTGCGGCCCCCGCGGGCGATGACGGCCCGGCAATTCGTCATGTTGTTCGCCGTCCTGGCCGGGGCGATGTGGCTGGTCGCCGGCCTCGGCTGGTGGACCGGCAACGCGTTCGCTCCGGTGTTCGCCCTGCTGCACAGTGGACTGGTGGCATGGGCGTTGCGCGAGATGTGGCGCAGTGGCGAGCGCGAGGAGGCGATTCGGGTGGGGCCGGCTGCCGTCGAGGTGTTCCAGTCCCCCCGGTCTGCGCCGGCGTTCCAGGCGCATCCGCACTGGGTGCGGCTGCGCACCGAGCGCGACGACAGGGTGGTATTGCTGTGCAGCGGGAAGCAGGTCGAGATCGGAAGTTTCCTAGGACCGGCCGAACGCTTGGAACTGGCGGAAACGCTGAAAAGCTTGCTCGCGGCCGCCGATGGCCGTAACCGATGACGTCAAGGGTCTAGGCAATGAAGCAACGCAACGGCTGGAGCGGCAGGACGGTCAGGGGATGGATGGCGGCGCTGGCCGCGTTGCTGGCGCCGG
>DNXT01000178.1:1039-2896 GCA_003505795.1 Lysobacteraceae bacterium
TGGCCGCGTTGCTGGCGCCGGCGGCATGGGCGCAGTCGGCCGATCCCAGGGAATGGCAGCTCAACATGGGCCGCGGCGTCACCCATACCGCGCGCATGGCCTACGAGGCGCACATGGTGGCGCTGTGGGTGTGCGTGGTGATCGGCGTGATCGTGTTCGGCGCGATGGGCTATGCGATCTTCAAGTTCCGCCGCTCCAGGGGCGCGGTGGCGGCGCAGTTCAGCCACAACACCAAGGCCGAGATCGTGTGGACGGTGATCCCGGTGCTGATCCTGATCGCGATGGCCTGGCCGGCCACCGCCAAGCTGATCGCGATGTACGACACCCGCGACTCGGAGATGACGGTCAAGGTCACCGGCTACCAGTGGATGTGGAAGTACGAGTACCTGGGCGAGAACGTCGAGCTCACCAGCCGCCTGGCGCGCGAGTCCGACCGCATCCGCCAGAGCGGCGAGCGCCCGACCGCGGCCTCGCAGCCGCACTACCTGCTCGACGTCGACAACCGGCTGGTGCTGCCGGTGGACACCAAGATCCGCTTCGTCATCACCTCCGACGACGTGATCCACGCCTGGTGGGTGCCGGCGCTGGGCTGGAAGCAGGACGCGATCCCGGGAATCATCAACGAGGCCTGGACCAACATCGAGGTGCCCGGGGTCTACCGCGGCCAGTGCGCCGAGCTGTGCGGCAAGGACCACGGCTTCATGCCGATCGTGGTGGAGGCGCTGCCCAAGGCCGAGTTCCAGCGCTGGCTGGCCGCGCGCAAGCCGGCACCCGCCGAGCAGGCGCCGACCGCCGCACCGCCCGCGGCGCCGGAAGGCTGACCGCTCCGTCCACCCAGGCACCCGCTCCGCTTCGCAGAGGTAGTCCACCGTCATGGCGCATACCGCAGTCGATCACCACGGACACCACCAGCCCGGCTTCGTCGAGCGCTGGTTCTTCTCGACCAACCACAAGGACATCGGCACCCTGTACCTGGGGTTCAGCTTCATCATGTTCGTGGTCGGCGCGGCGATGAGCGTGATCATCCGCGCCGAGCTGATGCAGCCGGGCCTGCAGTTCGTCAAGCCCGAGTTCTTCAACCAGATGACCACCGTGCACGCGCTGGTGATGATCTTCGGCGGGGTGATGCCGGCCTTCGTCGGCCTGGCCAACTGGATGATCCCGCTGCAGATCGGCGCGCCGGACATGGCGCTGCCGCGGATGAACAACTGGTCGTTCTGGCTGCTGCCGGTGGCCTTCAGCCTGCTGCTACTGACCCTGTTCCTGCCCGGCGGCGCGCCGGCCGGCGGCTGGACCCTGTACCCGCCGCTGTCGCTGCAGGGCGGCTACAACGTCGCCTTCAGCGTGTTCGCGATCCACGTCGCCGGGATCAGCTCGATCATGGGCGCGATCAACATCATCGCCACCGTGCTCAACATGCGCGCGCCGGGCATCGACCTGCTGAAGATGCCGATCTTCTGCTGGACCTGGCTGATCACCGCGTTCCTGCTGATCGCGGTGATGCCGGTGCTGGCCGGCGCGGTGACGATGCTGCTGACCGACAAGTTCTTCGGCACCAGCTTCTTCAACGCGGCCGGCGGCGGCGACCCGGTGATGTACCAGCACATCTTCTGGTTCTTCGGCCACCCTGAGGTCTACATCATGATCCTGCCGGCGTTCGGCGTGGTCAGCGAGATCATCCCGACCTTCAGCCGCAAGCCGCTGTTCGGCTACCAGGCGATGGTCTACGCTACCGCGGCGATCGCGTTCCTGAGCTTCATCGTCTGGGCCCACCACATGTTCACCGTGGGCATGCCGCTGGGCGGCGAGATCTACTTCATGTTCGCGACGATGCTGATCTCGATCCCGACCGGGGTG
>DNXT01000178.1:3034-3733 GCA_003505795.1 Lysobacteraceae bacterium
TCGATCCCGACCGGGGTGAAGGTGTTCAACTGGGTCAGCACCATGTGGGAGGGCTCGCTGACCTTCGAGGCGCCGATGCTGTGGGCGGTGGCGTTCGTGATCCTGTTCAGCATCGGCGGCTTCTCCGGGCTGATGCTGGCGATCGTGCCGGCCGACTTCCAGTACCACGACACCTACTTCGTGGTGGCGCACTTCCACTACGTGCTGGTGACCGGAGCGGTGTTCGGGCTGATCGCTGCGGTGTACTACTGGTGGCCGAAGTGGACCGGGCGCATGTACAGCGAGAAGTGGGCGCAGGTGCATTTCTGGTGGACGGTGGTGTTCGTCAACCTGCTGTTCTTCCCGCAGCACTTCCTCGGCCTGGCCGGCATGCCGCGGCGCATCCCCGACTACAACGTGGTGTTCGCCGACTGGAACCTGGTCAGCTCGATCGGCGCGTTCGGCATGTTCGTCACCCCGTTCCTGATGGCCGGCATCCTGCTGTCCTCGCTGCGCAACGGCGCCAGGGCCGGCGACCGCGCCTGGGAAGGCGCCAAGGGCCTGGAGTGGACGGTGCCGTCGCCGGCGCCGGCGCATACCTTCACCGTGCCGCCGGTGATCAAGCCGGGAGACCTCGCCCATGAAGACATCGGCCACTGACCGCGGCGCGCGGGACGCCAGCGTGACCCGGCTGCTGTCCGCGGCCGAGCGCCAGGCGCA
>DNXT01000181.1 GCA_003505795.1 Lysobacteraceae bacterium
CGCACCGAGGTGAGGTAGTCCGGCACCAGGTCGCTGCCGAGCTCGTCGCGCTCGTTGACCACCACCCACAAGGTGTCGGTACCCGGCGCCCAGGCCATGCCGACCGGATTGCGCAGGCCGCTGGCGTAGACCCTGGTGCTGCCGCTGGCCGGGTCGATCTGCAGGATCGCGGCGCGGTTGAGCTCCTCGTCCAGGCCGTTCTCGGCGACGTTGCTGTTGGAACCGACGCCGACGTACAGCCGGCTGCCGTCGGCGCTGGCGACCAGCGACTTGGTCCAGTGATGGTTGATCCCGCCGGGCAGGTTGGCGACGAAGCTCGGCGGCGCCGAGATATGGGTATCGCCGTCCTTGTACGGAAAGCTGACCAGCGCATCGGCGTTGGCGACGTAGAAGCGGTCGCCGACCAGGGCCATGCCGAACGGCGAGTACAGGCCGCTCAGGAACTGGGTACGGGTCTCGGCCACGCCGTCGCCGTCGGCATCGCGCAGCAGGGTGATGCGGTTGGCGCTGGGGGTGCGCGCGCCGGCCTTCTGCATCATCGAGTTCATCACCTTGTCGCGCAGCCCGCCGCCGCCTTCGTTCGGCGGTCCCGGCGGCGCATTGGTCTCGGCCACCAGCACGTCGCCGTTGGGCAGCACGTAGATCCAGCGCGGATGGTCGAGGTCGCGCGCGAACGCATTCACCTGCAGGCCCGCGGCCGCGACCGGCTTGGCATTGGCGGCCCAGCGCTTGACCGGAGCGACCTTGACCGTGGGGATCACGCGCTTGACCGGTTCCGGCAGCTTCGGGTCGGGCCCCATGCCGCTTTCGATCGGATATTTCGCGGTATCGCCGCAGGCGGCCAGCAGCGCGGCCGCCAACAGCGCCAACGGCCAGCGCGCGGCATGCGTCAGGGACAGGTTCATCGTTCTCCAGCACCCGGGGATTCATGTGGGCCCCGCATGATGCCGTCCGCGCACGCGGCAAGAGTAAACGCGCCGTCAAGGCGCGCGCGCCGGCACGCTCGTGCGCTCGTGACGCTACTCGCGCGGCGGCAGCGCGCGCACGTCGCGGATGCTGTCCAGCCAGATCAGGTGCTGCTGTACCGGCGTGTCCAGATCGTCCAGCCGCAGCAGGCCGTTCATGCCCTCGTTCTCGTCCTGCTCGTCACGGAACACCTGCAGGGTCGGCTGCACCGCCACGGTGCCCAGCAGGCGCGAGCCGTCCTCCAGCGTCACCTGCACCTGCGCCGCGCCCGGCAGCTTGGCGATCCACGCTTCGAGCGCGGCGATCTGCGACTGCCCCGTGTAGACATGCTGCGCGTACCTGGACATCCGGATTCCTCCCTCGAGCACATGCCGCCGACGTTAGGCGCGCGTCCGTGAAAGCGATGGAAAGCGGCTCAGTTCATCCGCGCGCCGCGGATCGCCGCCACCAGCTGGGCCACGCTGTAGGGCTTGGCCAGATGGCCCTGGAATCCCGAGGAGAACGCACGCTCGCGGTCGTCGTCGCGCGCCAGCGCGGTCACCGCCACCGCCGGCAGCGCCACCGCGTCCAGGCCCAGGTTCTCGCGCACGGTGCGGATCAGCCCGTAGCCGTCCATGCCCGGCATGCCGATGTCGGTCAGCATCACGTCGAACCGCTCGTGGCCGCCCTGGTCGATCAGCGCGAGCGCGTCGGTGGCGTTGGCGGCCGTCACCACCGCCGCGCCCTGCTCCTCGAGCAGGCGCCTGAGGTAGTCCAGCATGTCCGGCTGGTCGTCCACCGCCAGCAGGCGCAGGCCATGCAGCGCCTGCGCCTCCACCACCAGTTCCGACACCAGGCTGCGGCGCAGCTCGCGCCGCGGCCGCTTGCCCTGGTCCGGCTGGTGCTCGGGCAGGCGCACGGTGAAGGTCGCGCCCTGGCCGCGCCCGGCACTGCTGGCGCCGACCTGGCCGCCGTGCATCTCCACCAGCTGCTGCACGATCGCCAGCCCCAGCCCGAGCCCGCCGTGGCGGCGCGTGGTGGTGCCGTCGGCCTGGCGGAAGCGGCCGAACAGGTGCGGCAGGAACTCCGGGGCGATGCCGTCGCCGGAATCGCGCACCGCCACGGTGAAGTGGTCGTGCTCGCGGAGGATCTCGATCTCGATGGTGCCGTGCGCGGGCGTGAACTTGATCGCGTTGCTCAGCAGGTTCCAGAACACCTGCTGCAGGCGGGTCGCATCGCCCAGCACCAGGCACGGGCCTTCGGGCGCGATCAGCTTGACCTCCTGCGCCTTGCCGTCGGCGACCGGCTCCTGCGAGCCGATCGCCTCGCGCACCTGTTCGGTCAGGTTGAGCACCTCGACCTCCAGCTGCACCTTGCCCAGCAGCATGCTGCTCAGGTCGAGCATGTCCGAGATCAGGCGCTTCTGCGCCTTGGCGCTGCTGGCGATCACCGACAGCCCCTTGTAGCTGGGATGCCGTTCGTCCACGCGCTGCAGCAGCAGTTCGCTCCAGCCCAGGATGGTGGTGAGCGGGGTGCGCAGCTCGTGCGACAGCGTGGCCAGGAACTCGTCCTTGAGCCGCGCCATGCTCTCGGCCTCGCCGCGCGCGGTACGCTCGGATTCGAGCAGTTGCTCGCGCGCCAACTCGATCTCGCGGCGCTCGGTCACGTCCGGGCTGCTGCCGGCCAGGCCGATGAAGCGGCCGTCCACCGAATAGCGCGGCATCGCCGACATCTCGATCCAGCGCCAGCGGCCGTCGCGGCGGCGCGCGCGCACCAGCGCCCGCAGGATCCGCCGCTGTTCCAGCGCCATCGCCAGCTCGAACTGGAACACCGGCAGGTCGTCGGCATGCAGCAGCTCGCTCCAGGCCGGCACCGTGCCGCTGGCCATGTCGATCCCGAAGAACTCGCCGTAGGCGCTGTTGACGAAGCGGATGACCCCGTGCGCGTCCAGCACCCACACCGGCATCGGCAGGCCGTCGGCCAGCGCGCTGAAGCGGGCCTCGCTCTCGGCCAGTTCGCGCTCGATCCGCTTGCGCTCGGTGATGTCCAGGAACAGGACCCCGACCAGGTGCTCGGAAGCGGCGCCGACGCGGAAGGCATCGACCGAGTAGGCCCGGCCCAGCGCCTTCGCTTCCAGTTCGAAACGCGCGCGCATGCCGCTGAGCGCGACCTCGCCGTAGCGCTGGAACCATTCCTCCTCGTGCTCGGGGCGCATCCCCCGCATCGAGCGCCCGACCGCGCCATGCAGCCCGGTGAATTCCTCGAAGGCCCGGTTGACCTCGCGGAACACGTAGTCCACCGGTCGTTCCCGGTCGTCGAAGATCACTTCGACGATGCAGAAGCCGCCGTCGACGTTGTCGAACAGCTCGCGATAAAGGTCCGAGGGGAACCGGGCGGCTGGCCCGGGCGTTGCAGGCGAGGCGGAATGGTGGCTCAAGCAGGAATCCGGAAGGGAAGCGGAAGGACGACGCCGGGGAGGCGCCATGAAGCCATACGCCATGTCGTCATAGGGTGGAAACCGCCTTCGGCCCCGTCAAGCCCGGCCATCAGGCCTGGTAGTACAGGGCCAGCCCCGTGATGACCGCGGCCAGCACCGCGATCGCGGCCACCACCAGCCGGAAGGCCAGGCGGCCCTCGTCGCGCAGGCGTTCGTCGAGCCAGGCCTGGGCCTCGCGCCGCCATGGCGTGCCGGTGCGCGTCGGATCCAGCAGCAGGCCGCGCACCCGGCTGGTGCCGAGCTGCTCGCACTGCTGCCTGAAGTGGTTCCGGTCGGGGCTGTCGGTCAACATGGTCAGGCCTGCACGTAGTGGGGCTTGGCGCGATCGAGCTCGCGCTCGATCGCCAGTCGCGCCAGCCGGGTGTAGTTGGCGCGCGGCCCCTGCCCGCGCCCGGTGAGCACGCCCTGGAAATCGAGCCCGCGCCAGACCCGCCCGGTCCATTCCACGCAGTCCTCGGCCAGCACCAGCATCAGCGAGTAGCGGTACTCGAGTCCGGCGGCGTTGGTGTACGCGTATACCGGCGGGAACTGCACCGCCACGTCGTTCTCTCCGCCCAGCGCGGCCAGCTGGCGACGCAGCGCCTCGCGCACGTCGCCGTCTTCCGGCAGCGCCAGCCGGTGGGCGTGCAGGTCCAGGTCGCTCTGCAGCGCGACGAACTCGGCCGCGCCGGTGGCCGGGCTGTGGCCATGCTGCTTGGCCCACTCGATGAACTGCAGGCGCAGGTCCAGCGGCGGACCTGCGCCATTCGGGGAGGACTTCATGGGGAAGATCGCGGTTGGGGGCATGCGCTCGATCATCCCGGCACCGGCGTGAAGCGGACGCCGAAGTGCGGTGAACCCGCCGTCAGCGCGCGATGCATTAACGCCGCGCAACGAGACCGCCGGCGGGCACCGCATCGCATTGCCGGCGTCGCCGGCCGGGCGCACACTGCCGCGAGGCGTTCACTGTCCGGGAGGACACCATGAGAACCTCAGCCTGCTTCCTGACCCTGGCGATCGCCGGCCTGCTGGCGATCGGCAGCGCCGACGCACGGGTACGCAACGTCACCGATCCGCAGGCCCCGCGCGCGCTCGCCGAGGCCGGTCCGGTCAAGGTCAGCTGGACCGATCCGGCGCAGTTCAGCGAGATCCGCTACAGCCGCAACCGCTGGGAATCGCAGCGCGGCAACTGGGTCGACGACCTCGCCACCTATTTCCAGAAGAACGCGGCCAAGCGCCTGCCCGACGGCCAGCGGCTGGACATCAACATCACCGACATCAAGCGCGCCGGCGACTACGAGCCCTGGCACGGGCCGCGCATGGACGACATCCGCGTGGTCAAGGACATCTACCCGCCGCGGATCAGCTTCAGCTATACCCGCTTCGCCGCCGACGGCAGCGTGATCGACCAGGGCGAGGAGAAGCTGGTCGACTCGGGCTTCCTGATGAACTCGTCGCAGGCGCTGAACAACGACCCGCTGCGCTTCGAGAAGCGCATGATCGACGACTGGCTGCGCCGCGAGTTCCGCGACGACCGGGTCACCGCCGGGCGCTGAGCCCGCCGGGCCCGCAGGGACGCAAGGGAGCCGACCGGCTCCCTTTTCGTCCGCACGCGGCCTACCCGGCCTCGAGGTAGCGCCGCGGCACGCGCTTGATCCCGCACAGCATCTGGTAGGCGCTGGCGTTGCAGCGCCCGGCCAGCGAGCCGATCCGCGGCGCATCGCCCCACAGCTGCACCGGCGTGCCGACGCCGGCCTGCGGGTGGTCGGTGAGGTCGACCGTGAGCATGTCCATCGACACGCGCCCGATCAGCGCGCCGGGACGGCCGTCGATCAGCAGCGGCGTACCGTTCGGCGCGAACTGCGGGTAGCCGTCGGCATAGCCCATCGCGACCACGCCGACCCGGGTCGGCCGCGGCGCGACGAAGCGCGCGCCGTAGCCGACCGGCTCGCCCGGCGCCAGCTCGCGCGTGGCGATCACGCGCGAGGCCAGCGTCATCACCGGCTTCAGCTCGGCGCCGAGCGCGGTTTCCCGGTCGAACGGGTTGGCCCCGTACAGCATCAGTCCCGGACGCGCCCAGTGGCCGCGCAGCGCCGGCCAGCCGAGCAGGCCCGGCGAGTTGCACAGGCTGGTCTCGGCCTGCATGCCGCGGCTGGCGAGCGCGAACGCGACCGCCTGCTCGTCGGTGCGGCTGCTGTCCAGCTCGTCGGCGCGCGCCAGGTGGGTCATCAGCGTGATCGAGGCGACCTGCGGCAGCCCACGCAGGCGCAGCCAGGCGCCGCGGAAGTCTTCCGGCGACAGCCCCAGCCGGTGCATGCCGCTGTCCAGCTTCAGCCACACCCGCAGCGGGCGCGGGCTGTTGAACGCCGCCAGCGCCTGCACCTGCGCGGGCGTGGCGACCACCGTCCACAGATCGTGCTCGGCGATCAGGCGCAGCTCGTCGGCCTCGAAGAAACCTTCCAGCAGCAGGATCGGCGCGCCGATGCCGGCGGCGCGCAGTTCCAGCGCCTCCTCGATGCAGGCCACCGCGAAGCCGTCGGCCTCGGCTTCCAGCGCCTGCGCGCAACGCACCGCGCCGTGCCCGTAGGCGTCGGCCTTGACCACGGCCAGCGCCTTGCCGCCGCCGAGGCGGCGCGCGAGCCGGTAGTTGTGACGCAGCGCGTCGAGATCGATCAGAGCGACGGCTGGACGCACGAGGCTGCCTCTTGCTGGCGGGCCGGCGCGGACGCCGAGTAACGGAAGATGTCCAGGCCCTCGGTGGCGATCTCGGGGCGGCGCGACTGCATCAGGTCGGCCAGGTAGCGGCCGGAGCCGCAGGCCATGGTCCAGCCCAGGGTGCCGTGGCCGGTGTTGAGGAACAGGTTCGGGTACGCGGTGGCGCCGACCACCGGGGTGCCGTCCGGCGTGGCCGGGCGCAGTCCGGTCCAGAACTCGGCCCGGGCCAGGTCGCCGCCGCCCGGGTACAGGTCGTTGACCACCATCTCCAGGGTCGCGCGCCGCTTCGGGTTCAGCGACAGGTCGAAGCCGGCCACCTCGGCCATGCCGCCGACCCGGATCCGCTCGTCGAAGCGGGTGATCGCGATCTTGTAGCTCTCGTCGAGGATGGTGGAGGTCGGCGCGCGCGCCGGATCGACGATCGGCAGGGTCAGCGAGAACCCCTTCAGCGGATACACCGGCAGCTTCATGCCCAGCGCCAGCACGATGTCCGCCGAATAGCTGCCCAGCGCCACCACGTAGCGGTCGGCGGTCTCCAGGCGGCCGTCGATCCACACCCCGCCGACCCGGCCGCCGTCGCGCTCGAGGCGCTCGATGTTCTGCTCGTAGCGGAACTCGACCCCGGCCTCGGCCGCCATCTGCGCCAGGCGCCGGGTGAACAGGCGGCAATCGCCGGTCTGGTCGTTGGGCAGGCGCAACGCGCCGGCCATCTGCCGGCCGCCCTGCGCCAGCCCGGGTTCGTAGCGGGCGATGTCGGCGGCACCGAGCAGCTCGTACGGCACGCCGTACTGCGCCAGCACCTCGATGTCCTTGCCGGCCGCGTCGAGCTGCTGCTGGGTGCGGAACAGCTGGGTGGTGCCGAGATGGCGCCCCTCGAAGGCGATGCCGGTGGCCGCCACCAGCTCGTCCAGGCAGTCGCGGCTGTACTCGGACAGGCGCACCATCCGCGCCTTGTTGACCGCGTAGCGTGCGGCGGTGCAGTTGCGCAGCATCTGCGCCAGCCAGGCGTACTGGCGCAGGTCGGCGGTGGCGCGCAGCGACAGCGGCGCGTGTTGCTCGAACAGCCACTTCACCGCCTTCAGCGGGATGCCCGGCGCGGCCCACGGCGAGGTGTAGCCGAACGAGAGCTGGCCGGCGTTGGCATAGCTGGTCTCCAGCGCCGGTCCCGGCTGCCGGTCGACCACGCTGACCTCGAAACCGGCCTGCCGCAGATACCAGGCGGTCGCCGTTCCGATCACCCCACTTCCCAGCACCAGTACGCGCATTCGGACCTCTAGACCAGACTTTACCCGCGGCCCGGGGCCACCGGGCGACATTTCGACGCAGTATATTCCGGCCGAGCCAGTGCTATTTCTGGCTTTATGCCGCCAGATCAGGAAAATCCACCGAAATCCGGCACGAGCCCAGAGCCATGGCGACCCGCACCCGCGAACTGGACAAGATCGACCGCAAGATCCTGCGGATCCTGCAGCAGGAAGGACGCATCTCCTTCACCGAGCTCGGCGAGCGCGTCGGCCTGTCCACCACCCCCTGCACCGAGCGCGTGCGCCGGCTCGAGCGCGACGGCGCGATCACCGGCTACTACGCGCGGCTGGACCCGCAGTACCTCAAGGCCAGCCTGCTGGTGTTCGTGGAGATCAGCCTGGCCTACAAGTCCGGCGACATCTTCGAGGAGTTCCGCCGCGCCGCGCTCAAGCTCCCCAACGTGCTCGAATGCCACCTTGTTTCCGGCGACTTCGACTACCTGATCAAGGCGCGCATCAACGAGATGGCCTCCTACCGCAAGCTGCTCGGCAGCACCCTGCTGACCCTGCCGCACGTGCGCGAGTCCAAGAGCTACATCGTGATGGAGGAGGTCAAGGAGACCCTCAGCCTGCCGGTTCCGGATTGAACGGCGCGCAAAAGAAAAGGCCCCCCCGTACCACGGATGTACGGTGCCTTCGTGGCGGACTCGCGAAACAAGGACCTCGCCCACGGATGTGCGGCGCTTTCGTGAGGGACTCACAAAAAAGAAGCGGCACGCCAGGCGCGCCGCTTCGTCCGGATTGCAGTTGGGTCAACGCTGCTGCTTCTCGTCGCTGCGCTGCTGGTCCTTCTGCTGCTGACCGCCGCGCTGGTTCTGCTGGTCGTCGTCCCACTGCTGCTGGCCCTGCTGCCTGCCCTGCTGGTCCTGGTCCTGATGACCGCCCTGCTGGCCGGGCTGCTGCTGACCGCGCTGGTTCTGCTGGTTCTGGTTAGCCATGACTGCACTCTTCTTGTGGTTTGGGAACGCCCCCGTCAGAGCGGGCCAGCAAGATCGCTGCGAAGGCCTGCGGGTGCGCCTGCACAGTGGTCGCGGCGCGGTTAATCAGGCGAGAAATGCGGGTGATTCAGGCCTTTATCCTGCTGACTGCGCGGCCACGCGGCTTGAACCGTTAAGCCTGCAATGCCGACTCAGCGTTCGATCCGCTGCCCGTCGCCGCTGGGCACGGTGTTGTAGTAGCGCCCGGTACGGGTATCCAGCACCCGGTTGGGACCGGCTGGCTTCATCCCGGTCATCGGCCGGCCGCGGCGATCGTAGACCTTGGCCGGCGCGGCCGGCGATGGCGGCGCGACCACGCCCTGGCCGTCCGCCTGCGACGGGCCGCGCGCGGAA
>DNXT01000183.1:0-207 GCA_003505795.1 Lysobacteraceae bacterium
CCGGCCGAGCCGGCCGCGCCCAAGCCGGCGCTGTCCACCGGCAGGCCGGCCGACATCGAATGCCGCATGGTGGTGCTGGGTGCCGGCCCGGGCGGCTACACCGCCGCGTTCCGGGCCGCCGACCTGGGCATGGACACCGTGCTGGTCGAGCGCTACGCCAGCCTCGGCGGGGTCTGCCTCAACGTCGGCTGCATCCCGTCCAAGGCG